>CAZBFW010000472.1:0-4055 GCA_964491135.1 uncultured Phycisphaeraceae bacterium
GCGATAATGAGCGGTGACTGGAGTTCAGACGTGTGCTCTTCCGATCTGTGTCCAGCACGGCCGCGCAGCCGGCCCGGTCGTTCAGAACGGTCATGACCACCGAAACGTTCATGGGGGCGTGGAATCCTTGTCTGGGTCGCGCAGGCGCAGACCAAGCCCGCACAATCCAACTGTTTATCGGCTGTCCGGAAAGTGGGATTCACTTGCTTATCGGGCGAGCGGATCAGGACGTGGGGCGTTGCACCTTATCGGACGATGGCAGCCGGCGCGGCGAACGCGGACCGGGACGGCATGCGCCCGCGCCGGGCCGGCTCGCCGCATTTGGTGATCGCAAAGACGTTCGCGTCAACGCGTCCTGGCAGCGGCTCTAACCAGGTCTGTCCGCGCACTTCCTCGTCCACGAAGCGTCGGACATCCGCAATGGCGTAGTCGTGAAAAACGATGAAACCGCCGGGCACGACGTGTGGTGACCAGGCTTCAAAATCGGCCTTCACGCCGTCGTAGGAATGGTCCGCATCGATGAACAGGAATCGAATCGGCCGATCGCGGTGGCGATCCGCCATCTCGATGGTAAGCCCGACATGTGCGTGGACGCGACGCTCCAGCCCGGACGCACGAACGGTCTCATGGAATTTCGCCAGGGTGCTGCCGCCGTATTTGGCGGCGCTGGCGTACGTGGTACCCCCCTCCTTGCTCGCGGCGAACGTGTCCACCGCGAATACGTCACCCCGGCCGCGGGCCTGACACGCGGCAGCCAGGTGCACAGTAGTCAGCCCGACCCACGCGCCGAGCTCGACCGTATCCCCCTCCGCGGGGCATTCGTAGGCCAGCCGCACGACCGCCAGCAGTTGCTCCGGCGGCATCATGCCGTCCGTGCCGGCCCAGTGGATGCGCGACCACAGACGCATTAGTTCCGCGGCGAGAGGGTGGTCCAGGGCCAGGGCCTCCAACGGCAGCCGAAATTCACGTAGCAGTCCACAGGCCCGCAGGCCGGCCAGCCCGGCCCGCAGAACGCTACGCCCCGCACGGGTGGCTGCCGTCTTGTAGTAACTCTGTCCGATCCAGGACATTCGGCCGAAACTCCTGATGCCGCTCCGGGCGCGCCCGGTCGCCCGTACTATCGGACGTTCGCCGGCATCGGTTCGCACAATTCCCGGATCGGGATGGAAATGGCCCGGACGAGGGCGATCCCTGCGGGTATCTCAGGACCAGAACACCCAGTCCTCGGCGAGCACCACGTAGGTATACAGCACGAAATTCGTGATACCGTGGGTGATGATGAGAAACAGCAGGCTCTTCTTCCAGTAGAACAGCAGGTTGTAAACCACCCAGCAGAGGATGCCCACTTCCCACATGGGGTGTTCCGCCGCGGACAGCAGGGAACAGAGAATGAACGATCGCCACGTGAACGCGCCCAGCGGCACGTTTTGAAACGCATGCCAGCGGATAAAGATGCGCAGCACAAACCCGCGCCAGAAGATCTCCTCGATGATCGGCACCACGATGGAGGCGCCGCCGATCCGCACGATCAGGAACAGCCACAACGCCAGGCCCGTTCCCAGCCGCGCCGTACGGTAAAGATCGTCCCCCTTGGCGTCTTTGCCCATCAGTTGCGTGGACTCGTACCAGGGCTGCGCCGCGAACCACTTGTGGACGTACACCCACATCGCGGCCACCAGCACCCCGAACACCACCGCCCACACCAGGTGCGGCCGGCCCAGCGGCGGAAAATGACGCCAGAACAGCAGCGCCACCGCCAGCGCCCCGAACGTCCGCAGGGCGTACGTCCAGGGCAGCCACGCGGGGCCGAACTGCCCGCCGATGAACATCAGGATCAGGAAAGCGAAGAAGGGCGCCACGTACGGCAGTTCCGGGGCCCGGGCCACGGCACGGTCGACCCAGTTTCCGGGTGACGCCGGCGGCGGATTCGAACGGCCGGATTGGGGTGCTTCGCTCATGAACGCGGATGTATCCTCTACCCGGTCCGCTGCGTACAGACCCGGTTTGGGTATGGTGCCCGATTCATCCGCCCACCGTCAAGCCGCCCGGGGTTGCCCAAATGGGCCCGCTGTGGCAGATTAAGACCCCTACGGAACTCCGTGTGCAGGAGGCGGACGATGGCAGAAGCGATCCACGTGGTTTGTCCCGGATGTGGCGAAGTCCATGCATTCGCGGCGGAGCAGGCTCGGCGCCCGCAGTCGTGCCCGCGTTGCGAGACCTTCCTCGGCATCCCGGCGGAGGAAGCCGACGCGGCAACAGAGTCCGAAGACGGCGCCATCGTGCTCATCTGCCCGTTCTGCGACGAGAGGGCCGCGTTCCACGCCTCCGCCGCGGGCACGGCCCAGCCGTGTCCGCACTGCGGGGAGGAGATTGACGTGCTCGGATCCATGGTGGAGCCGGAACACGCCGGTCAGGGGTTCTTCTTCCGCTGCGATTGGTGCAAGCAAATCATCCGCGCCGACGATTCCGCGCTGACCGCCGGCGGCCAATGCCCGCTCTGCCATGAAGTGAACGAACCGGATGAGATTGCCCGAAACCGGATCACCACCGGACAGGCCGAACGCCTCGGACTCATCCGCCCGCCCGACGCGCCAGCGTGACTACGTCTGCGGAACCAGGCACACGTCCTGCACCGAGCGACGCGTGAGCCGCGCCACCGGCACCACGGCACTGGGCCGCGCCGGCTGCGAGGGCTGCCAGCAGACAAGCCGATCGCGCACGTCGTTGGTGGCCACGATTGCGTCCGGCGCCACTTCCACCCGGCGCAGCGTCTGCCCCCCTGCCTCGTACCGGCACGCATAACTGTCGCCCCGCACCCGCGCATACACCGCCAGTGACGTGTCCGTGAAGAACAGCCGGTCCACGCCGGCCGTCGTAAGCACGTGGATCGATTCCGCAGGGCGATGGTTGCCTGCATGAAGGACGGTCGCCGCGTCCGGCTTGTCAAACGCCCAATGCAGAATCTCCCCCTCCGCGTTCCCGGCAAACACGCCCCCCGGCCCCACCGCCAGCGCCGTCAAAATCGTCCGACTACCGCGATACAGAACCGGTTCGGCGTTCGGCACGTCCGCCGGCAGGGCGACCACGCTCACATCGATCGCACACCAGATGCGGCCATCGTGAAACGCCACGCCGCGCACCGCCTGGGCCGGACCCGTCAGGGCCTCCACGGCCGCTTGCGGCGCGTCCGGCCGCTCGCGATGCCAGCACAGCAGGCCCAGTTCCGAGTGCGAGCCCCATACGTGCTCACCCGCGACGGCCACCGTGTTAAAGCCGCCGCGCACTTCGCCCGACGCACCGGTCCGGAACACCGCCCGCGGTTCGGCCCCCTCCATGGGGTATTCGTACACCCCTCGCGCCGCGCCCACCATCAACACACACTGGCCGTCAGAAAATCGCGCAAACCGCACGCTCCGCACGCCACCCACCTCGGGAACGATGGAGACGGTTCGCCTGGGCTCGTCGGGTGCGGACGCCGCGAAGAAGTGCAATCCTTCGCTGGTGGCCGCCACGATCCACTGCGACGCCGTTCCCGCCGGCTCCGCGGCGAACAGCGCTTCGTACAGTTCGCCCCGCTCCCGCTCGGAAAACGTCCGCATCAGGTCGGGCAGTTCCACGTCCGGCGAGGCCTCGGCCAGCCCCTTCAGCCGTGTCAGCATGGATTCCAGGTGCCCCAGGTGTGCCGTCTGCGCCGTTTCCAGCGCCTCTTCCAGTTGGCGACGCGCCTGGTGCTCCGCCCGGCGCAGCGCCGCCTGGTCCTCCGTGACGCGCACCTGGTGCAGGGTGGGGGACTCGAAACGCAGCACCGGCGCACCGCCCAGCGCCATCCCCGCATGGAAACACACCGGCTGCAATGCCGCCGTCAGGGCCTGCCCCCACGTCTCCTGCGCCGCCCCATCCACCAGCGCGGGGGCGTCGGATTCACCCGCCAGCCCGACCAGGGTCTCTCGAATCCGGCTCTGCACGTGTCGCGCCAGCGAATCCAGGCGAACGGCCGACGCACTGCCCACCAGCGCGTTGCGGAACGAACTCATCTCGCTGCGCTCGGGAATCAC
>CAZBFW010000473.1:0-4055 GCA_964491135.1 uncultured Phycisphaeraceae bacterium
CGCGGCGCCGGTGACCAGGCGCCGGATGGTCGCGCCGGCGTGGAAGACCGTGACGTACAGCGTCGGCAGCACGACCAGGGTCAGGAGCGTGGCGAAGGACAGGCCGAAGATCACGGCGGTGGCCAAGCTGCCCCACCATTCCGTGGATTAGCTCCGGGTGGCCCAGGCCATCACGTGAAAATCGTAGCTGACGCCCACCGCCATCGGGATCAGACCCAGGACCGTCGTGACCGCCGTCAGCAGCACCGGTCGCAGCCGCGTGGCGCCGGCCTGCATGGCGGCCTCCATCAGGCCCAGGCCTCGCGCCTGAAGCTGACGCGTGTAGTCCAGCAGGACGATGGCGTTGTTCACCACGACGCCGGCCAGGCTGATCACGCCCACGCCGGTCATGATGATCCCGAACGGCATCCGGCAGATCAGCAGGCCGGTGAACACGCCGATCAACGACAGGATCACCGTGCTCATGATCATGAACGGCACGCTGAGCGAGTTGAACTGCGCCACCAGGATCAGCGTGATCAGCAGCAGGGCGATGACAAAGGCCTTGCTCAGGAATGCCGACGCCTTGTCCTGCTCTTCCTTTTCCCCGGCATAGCGGATCTCGTATCCGGGCGGCAGGTCCAGCCGGGCCAGCCGATCCTGCACCTCGGCCAGCACGTCCGTCCCAAGCCGTCCCTCCGCGTCCCCGGTGAGGGTAATCACCCGCTTCTGGTCCACCCGGCGGATGGTGCCGTAGCCGCCGGTGTACTGGAATTCTCCGAGCGAGCTGAGAGGAACCGGCTGGCCCGCGTTGTTCGGCACGCGCAGGCGGAAGAGGTCGTCCACCGACGTGCGCTGGTCCAGCGGCAGGCGGACGGTGATGTCGTACTCGTCGTTGAACTGCCGGTACTTGCCGACCTCTCGCCCGAACACGGCCGTCTTCAGGAAGTTCCCGATGATGGCCGTGTTGACGCCGAGCATCATCGCCCGCCGCCGGTCCACCTGGAAGGCCAGTTCCGGCCGGGCGGCCTCGAAGTCGCTTCGCAGGTTCACCAGGCCGCTGACTCCGCTGATGGCCTGCCTGGCCTGCTCGCTGAGCGTCTGCAAGACCTTGAAATCCTGGCCGACGAATCGGACGGTGACGGCGGCGCCGGTCGGCGGGCCTTCCTCCTGCTGCTCGACCTTCAGTTCCGCTCCGGGCAGGTCGGCCAGTTCGTCTCGCAGCTCGGCGAGAATTTCGGCGGACGGCCGTTCGCGCAGCTCATACTTGGGGAAGATCAGCGTGATGGAGGTGACGTGCCCGCCGGCGCTGCCCCCGTCACCCATGAACATGTCTCCTCCGGATCCGACGTTGGTGATCACGTGGTCGAAGTATTTCTCGTATCGTGAGAGGCGGTATTCCACGATCCGGGCCAGCCGGTCCGATTCGTAGATGTTCGTACCCTGCGGGCAGCGAATCTCGATGGCCGCGCGTCTCGGGTCGACGTTGGGAAAGAGTTCCACGCCGGTGCCGTGCAGCGCGTAATAGACGCCCATGCCGATCAGCAGAAGCACGGCCAGGCTGAGGGTGGTGAACCGGTGCTGGAGGGTCGTTTCCAGTATGCGCCGGTACGCGCGGATCACCGGATGCACGTGGTCGCCGTCCTTCACTTCCGCGCGGACGAACAGGGAGGCAAGCGTGGGGCTGATGACCAGGGCGACAAACAGCGAGCTGGTCAGCGTGATGATCAGCGTGATCGGCAGGTACTTCATGAACTCGCCCATGATGTCGGGCCAGAACATGAGCGGTCCGAACGCGGCCAGCGTGGTCGCGGTGGAGGTGATCACCGGCCAGGCGACTTCCGACGTGCCTCGCATGGCCGCCTGAACACGATCGCCGCACAGCGTGTAGTGGCGGTAGATGTTCTCCACGATGACGATCGCGTTGTCGACCAGCATGCCCAGGGCCATGATCAGGCTGAACAGCACGACCATGTTCAGCGTGTAGCCCAGCACCTGGATGACCGTGAAGCTGAGCAGCATGCTCATGGGAATCGCCAGCCCGACGATCAGCGCCGGCCGCCATCCGAGGAACAACAGCAGCACGCCCACCACCAGGATCAGGCCGGTGAGCATGTTGTTCTCCAGGTCCTTGACGATCCCTCGAATGTCCTCGGACTGGTCCAGCGTCACGTCAAACCGGACGCCGGTCGGCACCTGCGTCCTGGCGTGCTCGAGGACCGCCATGACGTGGTCGACGATCGCGATGATGTTCTCGCCGGCCCGCTTCTGAACCGACAGCGTGATGGTGTCCTCCCCGTTGAGCCGGCTGATGGAGGCGCGATCCTTGAACGTGTCGCGGACCGACGCCACGTCGGTGAGATAGATGGGCCGCCCGTCACGCGTGGCGATCAGCAGCTTGTCCACCTCTTCCGGCTGCGTGAACTGGGCGGGCACGCGAACGTTCAGCTTGGTACCGGGGGTCTCCAGACCGCCGGCCGAGATGTTCACGTTCTCCGACGGAATGAGCTCCACGATCTCCGGAATGGTCAGCCCGTACGCGGCCACCTTGTCCTGGTCGATCTCCAGCCGGATTTCGCGCTCCAGCCCGCCGATCACGTCGCAGTTCAGCACGCCGGGAATGGCGTCGATGTAGTCCTCCAGATCATCCGCAATGGCCTTGAGCTGCACCGGAGAGATCGGCCCCGAGAGGTTCACCATCAAGATGGGGAAATCCGCGATGCTGATCTCGGTCAGAACGGGCTCTTCCGCATCGTCGGGCAGGTCAGCCTTCGCCCGGTCGACCTTGTCCCGGACGTGCTGCATCGCGTCGTCCGTGCTGACGTCCGGCAGAAACTCGATGGTGATGATGGAACTTCCCTCGACGCTGGCGGAACGGATCTCCTTGACGCCTTTCAGGCCGGCCAGCTCCTTCTCGATCTTGAGCGTGATGGAGGACTCAATGTCCTCCGGGGCCACGCCCTCGTACGGTGTGGAGATGACGATGACCGGGATCGGAATGTCCGGGGCGGACTCCCGCGGAAGGGACACGTAGCTGAACGTGCCGAGCACGATGATGATCGCGATCAGCACGCCCACCGTCGTGCGGTTCCGGATGGCGGTGTTGGAGAGGATCATCGTGCGTCAACGCTCCTCCACCACCGCCACGGCCTGTCCCGCACTGACGTATCGCTGGCCGGCCACGATCAGCCGATCGCCGTCGGCCAGGCCGTCGAGCACCTGCACGCTGCGCCCGCGGATGAATCCGAGCCGGACGTTGCGCCGCTGGGCCTGGTTCTGGGAATCCACGACGTACACCTCGTGGCCGTTCTCCAGCGGAATCACCGAGTCCAGTGGGATCATGATGACGTCGTGGAGCACCTGGCGGGTCAGGCGGACCTTGACGATCTGCCCGCTGCGAAGGCCGTAGTCCGGATTCGGAACGGTGACCTCGATTCGCGTGGTCCGCGTGCCGGCGTCGGCCAGCTCGCTGATGTACGTGATCTGCCCGGCGACCTCCGGCTTGTCCGGGCTGAACAGGAAGATCTGGGCGGGCTCGCCCAGCTCCAGGTAGTGGATGTCCCGCTCCGGCACGTCGGCCGTCACTTTTACCGGGTTGATATTGACGATCTCGGCCACGCAATCGCCCGGCGACGCGTATTCCCCGACCTCCACCGTGAGCTTGTTCAGAATTCCGTCGATCGGCGCGAACACGGTGGTCCGGTCCAGCTCCTCGCGGACCGCGTCCAGCAGGGCCTTGCTCACGTCACGCCGGGTGCGTGCGTTGTCCAGCTCCGTCTTGCTGGCTGTCGCTCCCCGGTACAGCCCGGAGAGCCGGCCGAATTCGATCTCGTCAAACTCGTGCTGGGCGCGGGCCTGCTCATAGCGGGCCGCCAGCAGGGCCCGGTTCAGATGGAGGATGGGCTGACCCGCCACGACCGGCTCGCCTTCCTCCAGCGGTTCGCCGGCCGGAAGCAGCTTGCCACGCCAGCGGATGTCCGCCGGCCGGTCCGCCCGCCTTTCGATGCGAGCCGGAACCTCGGCCGCCACGCGGACGATGCGGTCCGGGCCGACCACGGCCGTCAGGTCGAACGTGT
>CAZBFW010000474.1:0-4054 GCA_964491135.1 uncultured Phycisphaeraceae bacterium
CGGCACCGGGGGCCTGCCACGAACCCGGACAGTATAGCATTCCAGTTGCCCCCCAAGCAAGCGCCGCCCGTCCGCCGTCCGCCGTTTTTGGGGGGGGTATGAATGTATCTGAGCGAAGAATTGCGAATGGCCGACGAATGGCAAATGTCAGTTGGCCAATGGCAAAGGGTTCGCCACCGGCAAGTGACGAATGGCGAAGTGTTTGCCGCGGACGTGGGGATGGGTCGCCGAGATGGGAATCTCGGCGGAGCGGCATCGCAGCGGAGACGAGTCTCGGCGGAGCGGCATCGCGGCGGAGCGGTGTATCTCGGTCCGGTGGTCGCCTGTTCCTTAAGGTCGGGCCCGCCTCGTTCCAGTCTCGATTCTCCAGTCTCGCGTTCTCCAGTAGGGCGTGGCGTGAAATGCGCAGAGGCCGTAGAATGCCGCGAATGGACACGATCCTGGAAGTGCGCGGCCTGCGGAAGGACTACACCGGGGCAGGGGGCGTTGTGCACGCCCTGGCCGGCGTGGACCTGACGGCGGCGCGCGGGCAGTTTGTGGCCATCATGGGGGCGAGCGGGTCGGGCAAGAGCACGCTGCTGCACCTGCTGGGGGGGCTGGACCTGCCGACGGCCGGGCAGATCATCATCGAAGGGCGAAACCTGACGGCCCTGAACGACCGGGCGCGGACGCTGTTCCGCCGGCGCCGGCTGGGCGTGGTGTTTCAGGCGTTCAACCTGCTGCCGAGCCTCTCCGCGGAAGAGAACATCGCCCTGCCGTTGATCGTGGACGGGGAGAATGGAGACGCGGTTTTGCCGAAGGTGCGGTCTCTGCTGGAGACGGTGGACCTGGCGCACCGGGCGACGCACCGTCCGGCGGCGTTGTCGGGCGGGGAACAGCAGCGGGTGGCGGTGGCGAGGGCGCTGGTGAACGATCCGGCCGTTCTGCTGGCGGACGAGCCGACGGGCAATCTCGACTCGCGCCACGCGCAAGACGTCTGGCAGTTGCTGCGTCGGCTGGCGTCGCAGCAGCAGAGGACGATCGTGACCGTGACGCACGAGGCGGCCGGGGCCGCGTTTGCCGACCGGATCATCGTGCTCAAGGACGGGCGGATCGTGGGCGAAATTCAACCCGGGGGGTCGGGCGATGCGGCACTGGTGGCGACTCGCTACACGGAACTGGCGGGTTAGGCCCGGTCGGACGGCCGCGGCGACGCTGGCGATCGCCCTGGGCGTGGGGACGGTCGTTTCCGTCACGTGCTTTTACGAATCGGTGCGGCGCAGCATCGGCGACCAACTCATCACGCGCTGGTTGGGCAAGAGCCACCTGAACATCGAGCCGGCCCTGGGACACTGGGGTCGGTTGCCGGAATCCCTGGCGGTTGAGCTGGCGGGCATGGAGAACGTGGCCCGGGTCAGCGCGCGGCTGAAGCGCCGGATGGAGCTGGTCGTGCCGCCGCGGTCGGACGGCGCGGGTGGGGGCGTTTCGAGCAAGGTCGGTGCGGAGGAGGACGTCGACGCGATCGGCATCGATCCGCGGGTGGAGTATGAATTCCGCGAGGTGCAGGGGCTGCAGGGCCGACGCATCGAGGCGGACGAGAGCGGCGTCATCCTTCTGGAGGCGCAGACGGCCGAGAAGCTGGGCCTGCGGATGGGGGACACGGTGCATCTGCGGGCCGACTGGGGCAAGCCGGAGCACCCGTTCACGGTGATCGGGCTGATGCACCTGCACCGCGTGGCGAAGTTCCAGTTTCCGACGGTGATCGTCCCGCTGCCGGACCTGCAGCGCGTCAAGAATGAACCGCACCAGGTGACCGTGATCGACCTGATGCTGACGGACTACTCCGTCGAGTCGGTGCGGCGGACGGCGGAGCACGTGGCCGACCGGCTGGGAGCCCTGGGGATTTCGGCGGAGGTGACGACGGCGGAGGCCCGCATCCAGCAGCTTGAGGAGGCGGAGCGAATCACGCACATGGTGCTGGTGCTGGTGGCGTTCGTGGCGATGCTGACGGCGTTCTTCATCATCGTGACCACGATGAGCATGGGGCTGATCGAGCGCATCGGTCAGCTTGGGATGCTGCGGTGCGTGGGGATGACGCGTTGGCAGTTGTGCGTGCTGGTGCTGGTGGAGGTGATGCCGCTGGGGGTGGCCGGGATTGCGCTGGGGCTGCCGATCGGGGTTGGGCTGACGCAGATTGGTGCGTCTTTTGTGCCGGAGTACGTGCAGGGCGTGGCGATCAGCCGGTGGGGGGTGTGGTTGGCCGTCGCGGGCGGGTTGATCACCACGTTGTTCAGCGCCGCCCTGCTGCTGGTGCAGGTGTCGCGGGTGTCGCCGCTGGCGGCGGCGAACCCGGAGTCACAGCCGAGCCGTGCGGGGTGGACGGTGGTGGCGGCGCTGGCGGGCGCGGCGCTGATTCTGGCGCACAACGGAATGGTGAAGCATACGCCGTCGGAGGCGTGGTTTGAGCCGGGGGTGGCGTTCGCGAGCGTGGCCTCGGTGTATGGGGGGTTCGTGCTGCTGACGCCGGCCATGGTGTGGCTGATCGGCGGGCCGGTGGTGGCGATGGTGGCGCCGCTGTTGCGGTTGAAGCGGCGGCTGGCCCAGGACCAGGTGCGGCGCGCGCCGTGGCGCAGCGCGGGCGTGTGCTGGATGCTGATGGTGGGACTGTCGCTCATCGTGTACATCGCGGCCCGGGCCGAAGGGATCATCGCCGCGTGGGATTTTCCCAAGGCCCTGCCGGAAGCGTTCGTGTGGAGCAACAGCCGGTTTCCGGCCGAATCCCGGGCGAAGGTCGAGGCGCTGCCCGGCGTCGCGGAGTTGACGGTCGTGAGCGACTTCTTCTGCGAGCTTCGCACGCCGAACCCCCGGGCGCCGTGGGCGAGGGCGGAGATCGCGCGGGGCGGCTGGCTGCGGGGGGCCTTTGTGGCGGGCGAGCTGGACCGCTTTCTGGCCATGACCAGGCTGAGCTTCCTGGAAGGCAACCTGGACGACGCGGTGGCCAAACTGCAACGAGGCGGGTACGTGCTGCTGCCCCCGGAAGCGGCGCACACGCTGAACGTATCGCGGGGGGACCGGGTCGACATCCGGCTGGGCGGCCGGGTTGCGTCGTTTGAGGTGGCGGGCGTCGTGCAGTCGCCGGCCCTGGACATTGCCGTGACGTACTTCCAGGCGGACAGCTACATGATGCAGGCGGCGTCGGTGTCCGTGCTGGGCACGATCGCGGATGCGGAACGATGCTTCGGGCTGCGTGAGCTGGGGATGTTTCTGCTGAACGTGAAGCTCCCCTCGGCGCGACGGCCGGCGGCGTTTGAGGCGGATGAGCCGCCGGGCGTGGACGCGCGATCGGTGTTCCAGGCGATGATCGACTGGCAGTCGTCACTGCCGAATGAGAAGGACGTGCTGGAGGCGGTCGTGCCGCAGGTGCAGGCCCGGCTGGCGGACCCCGCGGCGCCGTTTGACGCCTTGGCGGTGCAGACGGTGCAGCGGTATCGGATTGTGCTGCAGTCCATCGCGGAGGATTGGAGCGCCCTGCGGCCGGCCGACCGCTGGGCCGTGTTCCGCGAACGGCTCGTGCTGCACCGGGTTCTGCAGGTTGGGGGGCAACTGGGCCGGCCGGACACGATGGCCGGTTCCGTCCGGCTGCTGAAGCAGCGGATCGACCGGGACATCCGGGAGGTGACGCTGCTGATGACGGCCATGCCGGCGGTGGCGTTGGCGGTGGCGGCGTTCGGCGTGGCGAACCTGATGATGGTGAGCGTGACGGCGCGGACGCGGCAGATCGCGGTGTTGCGGGCCGTCGGGGCGACGAAGTCGCAGATCGTGCGGCTGGTGTTTGCCGAGGCGATTTCGCTGGGGCTGCTGGGCTGCGTGGTGGGCGTGGTGCTGGGAATCCAGACATCGTGGAGTGCGGCGGAGATCACGGAGCGGATTGTGGGGATATCGTTCCCGTGCGTGATTCCGTGGTCAAACGTGTGGATGGGCACGGCGCTGACGGTGGGCGTGTGCGTTCTGGCGGGCATCGGCCCGGCCCGTCACGCGGCGCGGAACAACATCGTGGATGCGATGCAGGCGCGGT
>CAZBFW010000475.1:0-4043 GCA_964491135.1 uncultured Phycisphaeraceae bacterium
CCGGAGCGGCTGGAATCGCAGGTCATTGAGAAGGCCCTGGTGAAACACAGCAGCGGCGTTCACGTGCTGTGCCGACCGCCGAGTTTCAACCAGTCGGATAACATCACCGCCGGGCACTGCGTCGGCGCCCTGTCCGGGCTGGTGTCCATGTTCGACTACGTGCTGGTTGACGGGCCGTCACGATACGACCCGGGTGCCAAGGCCGTGCTCGACATTGCGGACGGCATCATCGTGATGCTGGAACTGCTCGTGCCGGATGTGCGGAACGTGCAGCGCATGCTGGATGCCATGAAGCAGGCGGGCTTCAACCTGGACCGGGTGCGACTCGTATGTAACCGGCTGGGCAAGGAGTCGTCGAACCTCTCCGTGGCGGACGTGGAGGCGACGCTGAACCTGGAGATCTTCGCCGTCCTGCCGGACGACTGGCCGGGCGTCAGCGCCTCCATCAACCTGGGGGAGCCGCTCGCCCGCTCGCAGCCGCGGTCCAAGGTGCGCTTGGCGATCCAGGAGCTGGCGGAACGATTGCACAGCGGCGCCGACGACGCGGCGGAGCCCGTCGGCGGGCGTAAGGGCGGCATCCTCAGCAAGATTTTCTGACGTTCGCCGGGACGGACCCGGCGAAAGCAGGTGAGACGTGTTCGGAAAGCGATCCACGACAACCATCAAGCTGCCGCCCAAGGCGCCGGCGGCCCCCGAACGGAAGGAGCCGCCGCGGCCGAAGGCGGCACCGGCCGCTTCCGCTCCGGCAGAGGCAAAAGTGAAAGTCTCGGACGACAAGCTCGAGGCGTTCAACCAGCTCAAGTCCAAGATTCACCGGAAGCTCGTTGAACAGCTGGACATGGCCCGCATGACGGGCGACGACGAAACCGTGCGCCAGCAGGTTCGCGAAGTGGTGGAGCACCTGTGCGAACAGGAAAACACGCTGCTCAACTTCAACGAGCGGCAACGGCTGATCAACGAGGTCCTGGACGAGACGTTCGGCCTGGGGCCGTTGGAGGTCCTGCTGGCCGATCCGACCATCAGCGACATTCTGATCAACGGACCGCGTCAGATTTTCGTCGAGCGGAAGGGCCGTCTGAGCCTCACCGATGTGCGGTTTCGCGACGACGCGCACCTGATGCACGTCATCGACAAGATCGTCTCCGCCGTGGGACGCCGCTGCGACGAAGTGTCGCCCATGGTGGACGCGCGTCTGAAGGACGGCAGCCGTGTGAACGCCGTCATTCCGCCGTTGGCCATCGACGGGGCGACCGTGTCGATCCGCCGCTTCGGGGCCGACCCGCTGACGTTCGACGACTTCATCGCCTTCAACTCGTGCACGGAGCAGATGCGGGACTTCCTCAAGGCCTGCGTGCTGTCCCGCTTCAACATTCTGATCGTGGGCGGTACCGGATCCGGAAAAACGACGCTGTTGAACAACCTCTCGGCGTTCATTCCGGAGACGGAGCGGATCGTGACCATCGAGGACGCGGCGGAGCTCCAGCTTCGCCAGCCGCACGTGGTGCGCCTGGAATCCCGGCCCGCCAACATCGAGGGCAAGGGTCGCATCGCCATCCGCGACCTGCTCATCAACAGCCTGCGTATGCGGCCGGACCGCATCGTGGTGGGTGAGTGCCGCGGTCCGGAAACGCTGGACATGCTCCAGGCCATGAACACCGGTCACGACGGATCCCTCACCACCATCCACGCGAACAGCACGCGTGACGCCGTCGCTCGCGTGGAGACGATGGTGATGATGGCCGGATTCGAGCTGCCCATCCGGGCCATCCGACAGCAGTTTGCCTCGGCCATCCAGATCATCGTGCAGGCGCAGCGTCTCACGGGCGGGCCCCGCAAGATGACGAGCGTAACCGAGGTGCAGGGCATGGAAGGCGACACCATCACCATGCAGGACATTTTTGCGTATGAACAGTTGGGCATCGGACCGTCCGGAAAGGCGTATGGACGGTTCGTGGCGACGGGCATCCGGCCGTCGTTCGTCGAGCGAATGAAGGCCTCGGGTGCCCACGTGGATCCCCGGTGGTTTGAGCGGCAGGTCCTCTCGGAGGACGCGCCGGAATAGACTCCGCCCCGGGCGGAAACGAGGGTCATCATGGCAGTTGCATGCATTCTCGCCTTGTCGATGGGAACGTATCTGTTCTTCCTGCTGCCCGCCGCCGGGTCGGTGCTGCTGGTGTACGGCATCTTCCAGGTGGTCATGGAATCGCGGCAGAGCGAGCGCAAACGCCTGGAAGAGCGCCTGCGGCGCGGCTTCGGGACCCGACAGCGCGAGCGTAAGGACATCGAGTCCATTCTGCGCCGAGAGGCTCGAGAGGAGAAGAAGGACTTCCTCACCGGCCTCGTGGGCCGGCTCAGCTTCATCCCCAAGGTCCAGGTCCTGCTGGATCAGGCCAATGTGGACTGGTCGGCCACCCGAATGATGGCCAATCTCTTCGGTCTGGCGGGCGTCGCTCTGGTGGGGCTGCTCATGCTGGGCTTCGGCGTGCTCACCGCGGCGGGCGTGGGCGTTTCCATCGTTCTGCTCCCCCTGATGTATCTCTCCTTCCGACGCCGCCAACGGATGAAGAAGCTGACCCACCAGCTGCCCGAGGTGTTCGAAATGATGAGCCAGGCCCTGCGGGCCGGGCACTCGCTGGCCAGCGCCATCCAGCTCATTCACGAGCAGATGCCCGACCCCATCGCCCGGGAATTCGGCCGGGTTTTTCACGAGCAGAACCTCGGCATCAAGATTGAGGACGCACTGCTGGGCATGGCCGATCGCGTCGACTCCCTCGACGTTCGGTTCTTCGTGACGGCGGTGCTGATCCAGCGAACCACGGGCGGTGATCTGGCGGAGGTCCTCGACAAAATCGGAGGCCTCATCCGCCAGCGGATCGAGCTCTACGGCATGGTGCAGGCCCTGACCGCGGAGGGCCGCCTGTCCGGCTGGGTGCTGTTCGGCCTGCCCATTGTGGCATTCCTGGCCGCCATGTTCCTCAGCCCGGGTTACGCGGAAACCATGCTCAATGATCCCCGCGGCAAGATGATGCTGTTTGCGGCCGGCGGCATGGCCCTGATGGGCATTGCCATGATCCGCTGGATCGTCAATATCAAGGTGTAATCCCTGCACCCGCCCCGGGCGGGCAAGGAGAAACCCATGACGACAATGCTGATAGTGGCGGGACTCTGCGTGATGAGCGTGGCCCTTATCGTGTATGCGCTCCTGCCGCAGAAGACCGACGACAAGGACACCGTCCGTCGCCGCATGACCGGCAAGAAGTCGGAGGCGGACCTCGACACGCTCCGCAAGCAGGCGCGAGACTCCGTCGCCCGCAAAGTGGTGGAGAAGGTCACCCCCTTCGCCGTCAGACCGGTGATGCCGCAGACGGACGCCGAGATGTCCAAGCTGCGGACCAAGCTGTCGACCGCGGGCATCCGCGGCGAGCGGGCGCCGATGATCTTCCTGGCCAGCAAGACCATCCTGGGCCTGGGCTGCATGGCGGTGGCCCTGCTGATCTGCTACGCCAAGAATATGGACCTCCAGCATATGTTCGGCTACTCCATCTTCTCCGCCGGACTGGCCTTCATGGCCCCGAACGTCTGGCTTTCCATGGCCGCCTCCAAGCGGACCCAGCAGGTCCGCAACGGACTGCCCGACGGGCTGGACCTGATGGTCATCTCCGTCGAGGCGGGCCTGGGCCTGGATGCGGCGGTCCAGCGCGTCGGCGACGAAATGAAGAACGTCCACCCCGTTCTCGCCGAAGAGTTCCAGATCGCCACCTGGGAGACCCAGATGGGCATTCCCCGGGCCGAGGCGCTGGACAACCTGGCCACACGCACGGGCCTGGCCGAAATGCGCTCCCTGGTCGGCGTGGTGAACCAGGCGGAGAAATTCGGCACCAGCATCGCCCGCGCTCTGCGCAACCAGTCCGACGCGATGCGGGTCCGTCGCCGCCAGAAGGCGGAAGAGACTGCCCAGAAGACCACCGTGAAGCTCATGGCACCGCTCATTCTGTTCATCTTCCCGTGCATTTTCGTGGTGCTGGCCGGACCGGCCGTCCTCA
>CAZBFW010000476.1:0-4011 GCA_964491135.1 uncultured Phycisphaeraceae bacterium
CCGCCTCTGACGCCGAGTGGGGTGATCGCCACGTTCGGCGCGCAGGGAATGGCGCAAGGTGCGTTCGTAACGCCGCGGGCCATCGCCGTCGGCCCGGACGGATCGGTGTACGTGGCGGACAAGACGGCCCGGATCCAGCGTTTCAGTCCGCAGGGCGAATATGAGACGCAGTGGTCGATGCCGGAACGGGCGGCGGGCAAGCCGGTGGGCGTCTTCGTGTCGCCCGACCAGCGGGTGTTCGTCGCCGACACGCACTATTCGCGCATCCTGGTGTATGATCGCGACGGGAACGAACTGGCCCGGTTCGGCGAAAACGGCACGGGCGACGGGCAGTTCCTTCTGACGACCGACGTGGCCATGGACGCCGACGGCTACCTCTACGTCAGTGAGTACGGCGGCAACGACCGCATCAGCAAGTGGACGCCGGATTATCGTTTTGTGTGCGTGCTGGTGGCGGGCGAGGTGGAGGGTCGGCCGCTGGCGCGTCCCTCGGCGCTGGACATCGACGCCGAGCAGACGCTGTGGGTGGCGGATTCGTGCAACCACCGGCTTTTGCGCTTTGATCTTGCGGGCAGGCTGCTGGCCCATTTCGGTGAAATGGGCGACGGTGCGGGCCAGATGCGCTTCCCCTATGATGTTGCCGCCGCGCCGGACGGAAACGTGCTGGTGTGCGAGTACGCGAACAGCCGCCTGCAGTGGTTTTCCCCGGACGGACGGTCCCTTCGAACCTGGGGCGCCCAGGGGCGGGACCTGGGGCAGTTGTGGGCCCCCTGGGGGGCCGCGATCGGCCCCGACGGTAACGTGTACGTGATCGATACGCTGAACTGCCGTGTGCAGGTGATTCGGCCATGAGCGAGTTGCTCGCAGTGCAACTTCCCTTCGCGTTTGAGCATCCGCAGTGGCTCTGGCTGTGCCTGCTGGTGCCGGTCCTGGTGTGGCTGTCGCGGCGGAGCCTGGCCGGGCTGGACCCCGTGCGCCGCGGGCTGGCCCTTTTGCTGCGCAGCCTGGTGATCGTGCTCCTGGCGGTCTGTCTGGCCCAGATCGTGTACGTCCGTGAGAACGACAAGCTGACCGTGCTGTTTCTGATGGACCGGTCGGACAGCGTACCGGATGAAAAGCAGCTTTTGCAGGAAAGCTTCATCGCGGAAGCGAGCAAGGCGTGCCCGCGCCACGATCGGGTGGGCGTGATCGACTTCGCCCGCCATG
This sequence comes from uncultured Phycisphaeraceae bacterium, assembly GCA_964491135.1. Classification (GTDB taxonomy): domain Bacteria; phylum Planctomycetota; class Phycisphaerae; order UBA1845; family UBA1845; genus JAFGJQ01. Next base: position 1,207 of record CAZBFW010000476.1, read on the forward strand.
CCTACGTCCAGCAGCCGCCCTACGAAGGGGGGTATTACCTGGAGGTGGGCCGGCTGCCCAAAATGCCCAACCCGGACCGGACGGACATCGCCAGTGCCCTGCGAATGGCCATGGCCATCTTCCCGGCCGACGCCGCCAAGCGGATCGTGTTGATCACCGACGGCAACGACAACATGGGCGACCTGCTGCAGGAGGCGGCTACGGCCCGGGCCGGCGGGGCCGTCATCGACGTGGTGCCGCTCTGGTACGAGCACACGAACGAGATCTACTTCGACCGGATGGTGGCGCCGAACCTGGTGGAGGAAGGCGAGCAGGTGCCCATCCGCATGGTGATCACATCGCGACGGCCCGCCCTGGGACGGATCGACCTCTACCACAACGGGCAGCAGGTCTTGTTGCCGCAGGAGTTCGGCCGGGTGCAGTTGGACCCCGGCGACAACGTGTTCCTCGTTCGCGTGCCCATCCGCTCGGGCGGGCCGCAGCGATTCGAGGCCCGGTTCGTGCCGGAGGGCAGTCGGGCCGCGGACGCCATCGCCGAGAACAACAGCGCGACCACCTTCAGTTTCGTCTCGGGCAAGCGACGAGCCCTCGTGCTCTCCATGGACCCGGCGTACGACCAGGTGTTCGTGGACGCCCTGCGCAGCGAAAAGGTCGACGTCGACCTGCTGCACCTCACGGGCGATGGCGCCACGCTGGACCTGCTCCAGATGCTGAACTACTCCACCGTCATTCTCTCCAATGTGCCCGCCCACTTATTCACGGACGAGCAGCTCAAAATGCTGGCATCGTACGTGAAGGACCTCGGCGGCGGGCTGGTGATGCTGGGCGGGGACGAATCGTTCGGGGCGGGCGGCTGGATGGGGACCCCGGTGGAAGAGGTCATGCCGGTCACCTTCGAGATCAAGCACAAGAAGGTGATCCCTCGCGGTGCCCTGGTCATCATCATGCACAGTTGCGAGATCCCGCGGGGAAACACCTACGGCAAGGAGGTGGCCAAGAAGTCGCTCGACACCATCAGCTCCCGCGACTACTTCGGCATTATCGCCTACACCTGGTCCCCCATGGGCGTGAACTGGGCCGTACCGCTGGGACCGTCCGCCGACAAGACGAAGATCAAACGCCTGATCGACGTCATGCAGATCGGCGACATGCCCGACTTCGACTCCGCCATGGTCGAGGCCGTCCGGCAACTGGTGAAGACGGATGCCGCCCAGAAGCACATGATCATCATCAGCGACGGCGACCCCAGCCCGCCCAGCCCCGGCACGCTCAAATCGATGGTGGACGGGAAGATCACGTGCAGCACCGTCGGGATCGGCTACGGCCAGCACGTCGTGGAACCCACCCTCAGAAATATCGCAATGGCGACGAAGGGACGCTTTTACGCCTGTCGCAACCCGCGCACGCTGCCCCAGATCTTCGTGAAGGAATCGCAGATCGTACGCCGCTCCCTCATCGACGAGCAGCGGTTCACCCCCCAGGTGCAGTATGCGTTCAGCGAGGTCCTGACCGGCATCCGCGCGGAGGACGGCGTGCCCGCCTTGAACGGCCTGGTGCTCACCTCACCCAAGCCGCTGGCCCTGGTGCCCCTGGTCCGCATGACCAAGGACGGTCCGGACCCCGTGCTCGCTCACTGGCAGTACGAGCTGGGCAAGAGCGTGGCCTTCACCAGCGGGTTCTGGCCGCGATGGGGGCCGGAGTGGACGCAGTGGCCCAGCTTCGCGAAGCTCTGGGCCCAGATCGTACGCTGGTCCATGCGGCAGGAGTCCCCCGCCAACTTCGAAGTGTACACCAAGGTGGAAGGCAACCGCGGCCGCGTCATCGTGGAAGCCCTGGACAAGGACGCCGGCTACCTGAACTTCCTCGACCTGCCCGGCGGCGTCATCAAGCCGGACCAGTCCGTGGAACCCCTGCGCTTCAACCAGACCGGCCCCGGCCATTACGAGGCCTCCTTTGACGTGGACCAGACCGGACAATACATCGCCAGTGTCAATGTGCGGCACAGCGGCGAGGATCTGGGCGCCATCCACACCGGGGCGTCCATCCCGTTCTCCCCCGAGTTCCGCGAGCTGTCCACCAACGAAGCGATCCTCCGGCAGGTCCAGGAATCCACCGGCGGCCGCTGGCTGGACGACATCGGCAATCCCGCCGCCGTGGACCTGTTCAGTCACGACCTGCCCCCGACCGTGTCGCGGCAGCCGGTGTGGGACTGGACCCTCGCCTGGCTGCTGCTCCCGCTGTTTCTGGTGGACGTGGCCCTGCGGCGGCTGGCAAGCTGGCTGGCCTTCTCCATCCTCTTCGAGGCGGTGCTGCTGGTCTTCCTCCTGTACGGCGTGGGCACCGCGCAATCCGGCTTCTGGGGCGTGGCCGGGTCGATCCTTCTCGCAGAACTCGTCGGCTGGAGCATCCGCTACCGGTCCATCGGACCATTGTTCGCCTCCATTACGCATACCGTGGCGGTTCTGGGCGGCGCCGGCCAACGGAGCACCACCGCGCTGGGACAACTCAAGACCACGCGCGAACGCGTGCGCGAAGAGCGGACCGGCCGGGGCGAGCCCGGAGCGCCAGGCCCGGCAGAGGCGGCGCCCGATCGAACGGCCCGCTACGAACCCGGGGCCGTCGGCCCGACGCCGCCACCCGGCGATCTGCACGACGCGCTCGGCGGCGCCCGCGCCCAGCCGGAATACAAGGAAAAGCGACGCCCGCCCGCCGGGCTCGGCGCGGACGAGTCGAAGGAGGAAGCCGAAGACATCACCTCGCGCCTGCTGCGAGCCAAGCGACGAGCCCGGCGCGACCTGGACGGCG
>CAZBFW010000477.1:0-4005 GCA_964491135.1 uncultured Phycisphaeraceae bacterium
CGGCGGGGGTGCGTGACTGGCCATCTGCGGATGTGGCCAGAAGCACGGCTCAAGACGCAGTGGCACGCGGGGCGGGAGTGGGCCGAGACCCTGGACACCGCTGCGCGGCATCCTGGGCAGGTGGGAACCTCGGGCCAGCGGGCCCCACAGTCTATAGCTCGTCGCAGCAAGTCGCCCGTGGCGACCTACGGCCTACAGCCCACAGTCTACAGTCTGTGGTCAACAGCCTTACGAAGCCGGCGCGGGGGACGCGGGTCGGCGTCAGCGAAGGCCGGAGAGGGGGGCGAGGAGGACGTCCACGAGGGTGTGGCCCCAAAGGGCGATGTGGCTGGTGAAGCCCGTCCAGGGGTCCCAGGGGGTGTCGTAGACGCAGCGGCCGCAGTTGTCCGTGCCAACAACGGGACTGACGATATCGCGGCTGTTGACGCGGTCGCCGGCGGCGTCTTCACAGACCTGCGGGCAGTTGAACAGGCAACCCTCGCGGCGGTAGCAGTCCTGATCCGGGTGAAAGATCTCTCCCATGCCCCAGTCGCGGCAGTAGCCGGTGCCGTCAAACGCCAGCAGGTCGTTGAGCTGCAGCATCGGGCCGAACAGCGTGGTTTCGCATTGCGCCCCCAGGCAGGGCAGCGTCAAGAGCAGGGTCAGCATAGCCTTTGCCCGGAAGGGCATGTAAGTCCGTTCCATCATGAGAGTGCCATCGGAACAACGGCCGGTCGCGCTTGAACAATTGGCCGCCGCCGTATGGGTACCGTGGAATTCGCCTCGGGTCAAAGGTCGGAATTTGGTTTCTGCCGCCAATCCTCGCTATGCTGGCGGCCATGAGCACGGCGGAAGACTGCAAGTTGATGGATGGCCGGGAGGCGGCCCGGCGGCTACTCGCGGCGGCGTCGGACAAGGTTCGGCACATTCTGGCCGCGACGGGCGTGGTGCCGTCGCTGGCGACGGTCCTGGTGGGGGACGACCCGGCCTCCGTGACCTACACGCGGATGAAGCACAGGCGATGCGAGGAGGTCGGCGTGCGTCCGGTGCTGGTGGAACTGCCGGCCACCCTCGGCACGGAGGAGGTCGTGCGGCAGGTGGAAAGGCTGGCGGCGGACAACTCCGTGCACGGGATTCTGGTGCAGCACCCGGTGCCCCGGCCGATCGACCGGCGGGCGGTTTTTGAGGCGATTCCGCTGGCGAAGGACGTGGACGGGGTGTCGTCGGCCATGCTGGGCCGGGTCATTCTCGGGATGCCCGCGTTTATTCCATGCACGCCGGCGGGCATCATGCGGCTGTTGCAGGAGTATCGCGTGGTGTTGGACGGCGCGCACGCCGTTGTCATCGGACGCAGCCCGATTCTCGGCCGGCCGATGGCCTCCATGCTGATCAACGCGCACGCCACGGTGACGTTGTGCCATTCCCGGACCCGAAGCCTGCCGGACATCGTGCGCCAGGCGGACATCGTCATCGCGGCGGCGGGCCGGCCGCGGTTCGTTCGGGCGGACTGGGTCAAGCCCGGCGTGGTGGTGGTGGATGCCGGGTACAACCCGGGCAGCGTGGGCGACGTGGATTTTGAGGCGGTTCGCGAGCGGGCATCGCTGATCACGCCGGTTCCGGGGGGCGTGGGCCCGATGACGATAGCCGTGTTGATCGATCACACGGCGGACGCGGCGGCGCGGCAGCTTGGCGTGGCGTTGTCGGTGTCGGCGTAGGTGCGTTTTCCCTGCCCGGACGGGCCCGTCCGGGATCAGGCGGGCAGGCGGTTGAGGGCCTCGACTGCGGTGCGGGCATAGGGGCCGTGGGGGTCGAGCCGCGTGAGGGCGTGCCAGGCGCGGCGGGCGTGTCGGAAGCGGCCCATCAGGGTCATCAGTTCGGCCCAGCGGCGGGTCACTTCGACGTCTTCGTCATTGAGGGATCGGGCGATCAGCAGGGTTCGATAGGCGGCCTGGAGGTCGGATTGCCGGAGACACTCATCCGCGCGCCGGCAAAGCCGCTCCAGCTCTTCCGCGAGGGCCGGCGAGCAGGCTTCACGTGCCCGCTGGACGAGCAGCCACTGTGCCCACAGCCAGGTCAACCCGGCCGCGATCAGGGTGCCGGTCACCATCCAGGCGGGGAACTGGGCGGGTATGATCAGCAGGCCCCAGAGTCCGGTGGTCCCCAGCGCCGTAAAGAAGACGGCCAGCAGCGTGCCGAGCCACTCCCGCCGCAGCAGGATCAGGCCTGCGCCCGGGGCGATGACGTTCAGCGTGATGGCGAGCCACTTCTTCATGGTCGTTCTCGAGCTTGGTGGACGTTGCCGCAGCCGGGACAGTATAGCCTGGGGACGGAGTTGACTCCACCACGTGCGGACTTGGACAGCCAAGGGGCCGCCGGGTACCATGCGAGCATCTGTCCCGAAGGAGTATTCGCAATGAGACGTGCCGGAGCGGTTGGCATCGGGCTGTGTGTGCTTCTGGCGTCCGGCTGTGCGGAGCCGGCGGCGACAAGCCTGAATTTCGCGGTGCGGGAGGTGCCCGGAGCCGCGACGGGTGCGGTCTGGAGCGCTGCGGTTGACGGGGTGCGCGAGCACTTCCGCATTGCCCGGATGGACCGGTCGGCGGGCCGCATCGAGACGGCCCCCATCGAGACGCAGGAGGCCGGCCAGTCCGGTCGGGCCGGCGATGTGCTGGGGGCCCAGCGTCGGGTGCGCCGCCTGGCGGACGTGCGCGTGCAGGAAGCGGACGGCACCGTTCAGGTGTACTGCAAGGTGCTCGTCCAGCAGTATGAATCGGATGAGCGGCGGCTGTTTGCGCGAGATAAGTACGCCAGCGATATTCCCTCGGAGACACCGGCCGATCAGGAGAGCGCCACGACGGCCGAGCAGAACGCGGCCTGGCGGGATCGCGGGCGTGACAAGGTGCTGGAGCGTCAGATTCTGGAATCCATTCTGGAGCGGGTGGGGGGTTGACCGCCCGCAAGTCCCCCAGGGAAAAGGGGGCCTGGTCATGATGCAATGCAGTGAATGTGAGTTCTTCGAACACCGGCCGGACGGGAGCCTGGGTTTCTCGTGTGATCCGTTCTCGACGATCAAGGAGCCGGAGTGCCTGGTGAAGTGGCAGCTCATCAAGCTGGACACGATGGTCCAGGCGTACCAGGCGACGGTGCGCATGTATGAGCGAATGGCGCCGCTCCAGGAGCGGATGCTACGCCACATGGAACGAGAGATGGACGAGGCCGAAGAGGCCGATTCCTGGAAATACGAATACGACGAGGAGGAAGAGGACGACTCGGAAGACGAGGAGGAAGGGGGGTTCGAGCGTCCCTGATCCGCCGCCGTTCCGCTTCCGGGACGGCGGAGGAAGGGGTGCAGTCGAACGGGGCAACGGGTGTTTTCCAGGGACGTTCACACCGCTCGACCGGTTCACACGTCGCGCGGGTCGGAGGGTTCGTACCGGGACGCGACAAACAGCGGATAGCTCTTTCCGACGGCGCTGTGACCGGCCTCCAGTGCGAGTTCCGGCCGGTTGTTCTCTTCGCTGAGGTGAGCCAGGGCGACCCAGCGCGGGCGGTGCCGCCCGCAGCGGGCCAACAGGTCGGCCGCCTGGCGATTGGAGAGATGCCCGCCGGGGCCGGCCACTCGATTCTTCAACCATACCGGGTAGGCCCCGTTGGCGAGCATGTGCGGGTCGAAGTTGCTTTCGAGGTAGGCGGCATCGCACGACTCAAGGGCTCTCGACAGCTCGGGGAACGGGTTGCCCAGGTCGGTGAATATACCCAGCCTTCTGCCGTCGCATTCAATCACAAAGGCGATGGAATCCGCTGCGTCGTGGGGTGTGGGCAGGGTGTACACCTTTGCCCGGCCGAACGTCAGCGTTTCACCCGCTTGAAAACGATGCACCGCCCGGACGGGTCCGAGGAAGGGCCGGCAGCTTCGTTCCGTGCCGGTTGTCATGTACACGGGCAGGCCGAACTTGCGGTGGTAAATTCCGGCGCATTTCACGTGGTCGGCGTGGCCGTGGGAGAGGATCAGGGCGTTCACGTCGC
>CAZBFW010000478.1:0-3996 GCA_964491135.1 uncultured Phycisphaeraceae bacterium
TGGAGTTGGCCACCATGCGGCTGCGGGCGGGTACGCCGACTTTCTGGTTGCGGTAGGACAGGTATTCCGCCTTGAGCTTGGCGATGTCCGTCCCCGTGGGGCATTCGGTTTTGCAGGCCTTGCACGACAGGCACAGGTCCAGCACCTCGCCGATCACCGGGTCGTCCAGGCCGTCGATCAGTCCGCGGTTTGAAAGGGCGATTCGCAGGGCGTTGGCGCGGGCCCGCGTGCTGTGCATCTCCTCGCCGGTGGCCCGATACGACGGGCACATCGTCCCGACCAGCCGCTGGCGGCATTGTCCGACTCCGCTGCACATGCCGGCGAGGCCGGCCATGCCGCCGTACGTGTCGAAATCGAGGTACGTCTTGACCGGCGTGGTTTCGTAGCCTTCGCCGTAGCGGAGGTTTTCCGTCATCGGCCAGGGATCGACAATCTTGCCCGGGTTCAAGATGCCGTTCGGGTCGAATGCGTTCTTGATCTCGCGGAAGGCCCGGACAATCGTCGGGCCGTACATCTTGGCGATCCATTCGGACCGGATGATGCCGTCTCCGTGCTCGCCCGTCATCGCCCCGCCGAACTCCAGCACCAGGCTGCTGATGCCGTCGGCGATGCGGCGCATGCGAGCCACGTCGCTGCCCTTCTTCAGATTCAGCACCGGGCGGACGTGGAGGAGGCCTACGCTGGCGTGCGCGTAGTGCGCGGATTCCGTCACGCCTTCTCGTGCGAACACCTCATGCACGCGATCGATGTAGTCGAACAGCTTGTCCGCGCCGACGGACGCGTCCTCTACGAATTCATACGCCTGCTCGTCGCCGGGCCGCGACATGAGAAGGCCGAAGCCCGCCTTTCGGACTTCCCACACGTCGTTCTGCCGCGCGTCGGTCAGCCGCACGCACGCGTACCCGGTACGCTTGGCCTTCAGTTCGGCCTCCAGGCGGTCCAGCCGGGCATTGAGGGTGGCCGGATCGTCGTCAAAAAGCTCCACGATGATCAGCGCGGTCGGGTCACCCTCCAGGAAGACATTGGCGCGAGCCGCCATGATGGGGTTGGTGCGAGCCGCGTCCAGGATGAGCTTGTCCACCAGCTCCACGGCGGCCGGCTTGTGGTCCAGCAAGGGGGCCACGCACGCCAGGGCTTCCATCAGCTCGTGGAAGTGCAGCACCAGGAGGCCCTTGGCTTTCGGCAGGGGGGTGAGCTGCAGAAGCACTTCCGTAATCAGGCAGAGCGTGCCCTCGCTTCCACTCAGCAGGCCGATAGGGTTCATCTCCGGCGCCTGGGCGATCAGTCGGTCCAGTGCATAGCCGCCGTTGCTGCGGAGCACCTTGGGGTACCGATCGAGAATCTCGCCGCGATACTCCTTGCCCACGCGGGTCAGAACGTCCATCGCCCCGCCCGCGAGCGACCCGGCTGTGGCCGATCCGTCTGCAAGACCCCGCCGGTTCCAGACGGCCACCGACCCATCGGAAAGGATCGTGGTCATCTCCAGAATCTGGTCCACCGTCCGTCCATACAGGATGGAATGCGCCCCGCAGGAGTTGTTGGCCGCCATCCCGCCGAGGGTCGCCCGGCTGCTGGTGGCGACGTCCACGGCGAACTGGAACCCCAGCCGGCCCAGTTCGGCGTTCAACTCGTCCAGCACCACGCCCGGCTGGACGCGGACGGTGCGGGCCTTTGTGTCGATATTGAGAATGCGGTTCATGTGCCGCGAGAAGTCGATCTGCATGCCCGGTCCGACGGCCGCGCCGGTCAGCCCGGTGCCCGCTCCGCGCGGCGTGATGGAAACGCCATGCTCTCGACACGCGCGGACCGTGGCCACCACGTCGTCCGCCGATTTCGGCATGACCACGCCGAGTGGGGTCATCTGGTAGATGCTCGCGTCCGTCGCGTAGATCGCACGCGTCAGCTTGTCGAAACGTACGTCGCCCCGGACCGTGCGGGCCAGGGTCTCACGCAGTGCGGCGGGGGGGCTATCAGGCATGAAAGATCGATTCCTTCGCGACAAGGGCCTATGCGAATCTGGCGAGGCCGCCGGGCGGCGCTCGTCACGGATCGGGCCATTGTAGCGGTCAGATTGCCCAGGCGACAGCACCGCATCCGGCCTCCGCTTCCGCCTGGGGAAGCGGCTTCTTCACGCGGGACCGGCGCGTCTGTGTGGGACCGGCTTTCCAGCCGGTCTATGGAGTCTGGCCATTCCAGCCGGTCTTTCCTCCTTCCAGTCTCCAGTCTTTTGTCTGCGGTGCCATGCCCATTTCCGCCGAAGGCGGATCGGGCATGACGACTCGCGACGTAGCCGTTGCTCTCCACGCACCCGCCCCAGAGGGACCGCAGGCCGGGCAGAGATGAGCCCGCGGTCCTAAACCGCGGGTCCGCGCGGTCCCACCCCAAGCCCCCGATCCTGAAGGGACCGGTTGAATCTGTGCCACTGCGTCCGGCCACATCCGCAGACGGCCCGGGGATGGGAGCCGTGGCCGGCTTCAGCCGGCCGGACAGTGCCCTCGGCTTCAGCCGAGGGAAGGCAGGCCCCTCGTCTTTCCTTCTTTCTGGCAGCCGGCTGAAGCCGGCTCGCGCAGAACAGCGCGACGAAGGGGAGTGATGAAAGTTCCGGCCACCCCCATCTGAAGGTGGGGGCACTGGCCGGCCCTGGTGAACCGGGCGGAGACGGCCGCGGAGCTGGATGCCTTGCATCCGTGCGTCAACCGGGGTACTCCCTAGGGACAAGGCCCGTGGCTGTCGCGAACGGTGCGGACGTTGGGCCTGGAATCGACGCTTCGCCCCCGCGGCCGGCCGCGCAAGCATCCGGCCCGGTCAGCGAAGCAGCCGGCGAAGCGCAGGAAAAATTCCTGCCCCGTTTGTCTTCCTCGAGAGCATCGAGGTCATTACCCCAACCCAACCTCCGGTCGGCTTATCGATCGTGAGGCAATGATAAGGGCGTGGGAAAAGGCTGGAGGGTTGCCGTGAACATGAAGGATGTGATCAAGCGGCTTGAAGCTTCATGTCGGCTTGCGGAACTCACTGCACGCGCGGTGGCGGTCCCCAGCGCCGAGCTGACGAACGTACGAGAGGTATTGCCACTTTCTGCCGAACTGAAGGAATGGTACCTCCACGGTGCCCCGACGGACTTTGAGATACCGTGGACAGTGGAGTGGTTGTCGCTCTACCACCCCGCCGATTTGATCGCACGCCAAGAGGGATATAGGTGGACATCGGGAATCGGTGGACCTGTCGACGCGAGGTGGAATCCGTCTTGGATTCTAATAGGCGATTGCAGTGGCGATGCCATAATAGCTGACACGGGAGCCCAAGGTACGCCAATTTCTTACGTTTTCCATGGGGATGGCATTGTATCCCCTATTCCGGTGGCACCAGATATTCCGAGCTTCCTGGCCACGCTGGCAGTTTGGATTGAGGTGCGCTGCGTGCGCTACAAGAACGGGGTTAGGAACGAAGATGGGACCCTGAACCAGGACTTGTTGGAGGAATTCGCGTCGCGGTTACGCCACTCGCAGGCGTTACCACCCGAATACATCGATGTGATTGGCCAGTACGTGAACTGAATATGCCGTTATCGAGCTTGAATATGGCGTGAGTGAGCATGCGCGTCGGCAGACAAAGGGGTCACCCATTCGCCTCCCGCTTGTCAAGTCGAAGAAGCTCCCGTAGGCGATTCTTCCTCCTCTGATCGAACACTGAGACTACCGGAGCCAAGACTGTCGACGTCAGGCACCCCCTCCGAAAGCCGACCCACACCGGAACGCCCCGGCCTCCTACCCTCCGTCCGCGGGCAAAGCCCGCCCTTCGCAATTCACCGTTCGCAATTCGCAATTCGTTCCGCAACCACCCGCCATGTTCCATCTCTACACGGCCCCGCGCGCAGTCCGCGCCCCCGTGCGGGAGAACCGCCCATGCATCCAGCCTACAGTCCACAGTCCACAGCCTCCCCTCGGTGGCAATGCCGCACATCATCGACACCGGGCTTAAGCCCGGCTGCAATTGCCG
>CAZBFW010000479.1:0-3975 GCA_964491135.1 uncultured Phycisphaeraceae bacterium
GGCTCGAACCGAGCGTCCGAAGGCGCCTCGACGCGGGCCTTCTCCCTTCGCGGACACTGTCGCGTCTGCTGCGTCGTGTGCCGTCTCAGGTCCCTCGCCCGCCGAATTCATGGCTGCTGCCCTGGGTGCCGTTCGTGTGAACGCCGATCAACGAGCCCCATGTCGCCGGACGCACTCCAGCAGGAATCGATACGCGTCCAGCGTCACCGTCGGCGGGACGGAGTGGTCGATGTGGTAGATGTACCCTCCGCCCGCGGCGGCCACCGGCACCTTGGCGGCCACTTCGGCCTCGATCCGCTGGCGATCGCCCGTGGAGACGATGTCCGCATCAATGTTGCCCACCAGGCAGATTTCCTGCCCGAATTGCCGCTTGTACGCGCGCACGTCGTTGCCCGCGCGAACCTCCAGCGGGTGGATCGCGTCGCAGCCGGCCTCCACCAGCAGCGGCAGCAGGTTGCCCACGTTGCCGTCGCAATGGAACATCAGCCGCATCCCGCGCTCGTGGGCCAAGTCGGCGAACCGGCGCCACAGCGGCAACAGGTATTCCCGTCCGAACGCCGGCGAAAACAGCATCCCGTTCTTGTAGCACAGGTCGCTCCAGAACCAGATGGCGTCAAACACGAAGCCGCGGGCAAACGTGCGCTCCAGCATGGCGATCAGGTAGTCGGTGTAGGCCGTCACCATGTCCACGACCAACTCCGTGTCCGCCGCGATGGCCAGCAGCCCGTCGTCGTAGCTCATCGCGTTGTTGATGACGAACCACATGGGCTCGGCCGGCGTGATGGCCAGGAAGTGCCCGGCCGCCCGGGCCGCGTGGTACTCCGCCTCGGCCGCGGGGTTGTTGAATTTCTCGTCGCAGGGCTTCAGCAGCGGGCGCAGCCGCTGCCAGTCGTCCATGCTGTGGATGCCGTGGTCCAGCGTGTGCGGGGGGTTATAGGACGACAGGAAGGTCTTGACCGTCTTGCCGTACCCGTCGGTGGCGATGCGGTAATCCCGGGTTTCCTCGATCCCCCGCGGTTCCAGCCCGAACGACGGGTCGAACAGGTCGTTGATGCAGGCGATCCGGTCCAGCCCGAAGTAGTCCACCGGGTCGGCCCCGGCCGGGAACCCTTGCTGCTGCCAGAGTTGCAGCGTTTCCGGCCAGAACGTCAGCTCGCACATCGGCACCCGGTCCGGCTTCCGCCGGGCCAAGGCCGCCCGAATCCGCTCTGCTGAGGTCATGAAGGCTTCTCCCGCGTTTCCGGCCGTCTGAGCCGGCATGCCGACTGGTTATCTTGGCTGGGGGCACAAGTGTCAATGAGAAGCGTGATAGTCAGGTGCAGTGTCACCGGTCGGCGCGTCGTGGGCCGCTGAGGTCGGGCGGCAGGGGCGCCTGGCGTGTGTAGATGAAACGGTGTCTACGAGGTGAACAGGAGTCGTATCTTCGCTCTGATGGCTTCCAGCACTGGCTGCGGGATGCTGCCTTTCCTGCTCTTGATGACGAGTCTGCTGATCGTCATGGGCTTCGTCCACTTCACCGCGGATGAACACCTTAATCCTGTTTGCGGAAAGAAAGCATCGGTCTCCGCGATCACAAACCCGTAGGCGTCGTCAGGAACCACGCGTGAACTGATGGGAACCGCGATCAGGTCTTCACCGCGATTGAACTTGTCGGCAGAAACGATCAGCGCGGGCCGCAGCTTGATGCCGCTTGTATCCGTGAAAGGATACTGTAAGAGAACAATCTCGCCTGCCTGAAGCGTCATTCCCCGTCGTCCGGGTCATAAATGTCTTCTGCCGGATCCTCCCAGAACTCTAACGTACCAGATCTCTCGACGATACCCATTTGGTCTGCCGTCGAGGCATCCTCGGACTGAGAGATAATCTCCGAGCGTCGTTCATAGACGGTCTGCGTTCCGAGTTCTTCTGCGCTGACAGAAGCGCTCGGAATCATGGTCATCGGTTCATTGGCCATGCTGTTCCTTCCTTTCCGGAATGACTCGCACCTCGAAGGGTCGCATCACGATCAGGTAGTCATTCACCCAGAAACGGATGTAATGGGTGCCATCCTCCTCAAACACGAGGTTGTTGAGGACGAAATTGAAATCGACAACACTGACCGGATCTGCCTCCTTGGGGAAGGGCCCCTCCACACGGACGACAACCCTTTCTGACTCTCCATGAACGATTTCCAGTCTCGCCTTCGATCCGGGCCTCAAGTCGGTCACGGATGCGAATACGACCATCCGTGCGTGGCGGACCGGGAGCTTCCTGGCATTGATGCTGTTGAATAGTCCGACGAGCGCTGTCTTTCCGCCCGGCTCTTGGTAGATGTTGTCACATACCACAAGCGCAATCGGCGTGGGTTTCGTGTTCATCGCTCATCCTTCAAGTCGGCTTCGACTTCGGCCAGTTCGCGCTTGGCCGCATGATGGAGTTGAATCCGAATCCAGACCGACAGATCCTGCCCCGCATTCTCCGCCGCCAACTTGAATGTTTCTTTCTCGGACGGGTTGACGCGTACGTCCAGCCGCCCTTCACGTCGCTGCATCCGATCCCTTTTGGGTCTACCCCTCGCGGGCATATTCTCTACTCTCGATGTGTGTGCGGAAATTGTACACACAAAAAATCTCCTCGACAAGCAACGAAGCCAGAAGGCGTCTTAATGTACACCTACACAAGCAGTTGAAGAACTTCTCCCCTTCTTAAAGCACGACTGTACGGCCACCCATCCTGTACGCCTATCCGCTCGGTTAGGCCGAGACAGCGCGAGCCGGACGCCCCCGGGGACTCCCCGTCCACGAGCCGTTGCCCCTGTTCGCTGCGTTTTTTCCCTGACCGCTTTGCACTTACCACCGGGGGCCACGACGTGCCGTCGGCGGAACGTCCGCATACCCCGGGGCCGCGAAACTCAACTCCAACAGGGATTTAACTTGAAACTTCTCGAGAGATGACGTACTCTTCTCCGACGGGGTTGGAAGTGAATCTCCGTGCCGGCCGGGTGTCCAACGGCCTCGGCCGCGATTCTCGACAAGCTTTTCCCCAGTCCGAGTGAGGAGTTCAGACGGCTCGAACCCGCCGTCCCTCGATTCGGGGCGGTTGGTGTGTGCGAGTTGTCACGTAGGCCGGTGGGTCCGGTGCAGGATCCCGGCCATCGGTTCAGTAGAAGGAAGACACAGGCCATGCAACGGCTGGCGCATGTTCGGAATATCGGGATCAGTGCCCACATCGATTCGGGCAAGACGACGCTGACGGAACGGATGCTGTTCTACGCCGGCAAGATTCATCGCATGCGCGAGGTGAAGGGCGGGGACGGCGGGGCCACAATGGACTTCATGGACCTCGAGCGTGAGCGCGGGATCACGATCAAGAGTGCCGCCACCACCGTTTCCTGGAAGGGTACGGAGGTCAACGTCATCGACACCCCCGGCCACGTGGACTTCACCGTGGAGGTGGAGCGGTCGCTGCGCGTGCTGGACGGCGTGGTGCTGGTGCTCTGCGCCGTGGGCGGCGTGCAGTCGCAATCCATCACGGTGGACCGGCAGATGAAGCGGTACCGCGTGCCCCGCATCGCGTTCGTCAACAAGATGGACCGCGTGGGGGCCGACCCGGCCCGCGTGGTGGCGGAGATGGAGTCCAAGCTCGGCCACGTGGCGGTGGCCATGCAGATTCCCATCGGCACGGGCGAATCCCTGTGCGGCGTGATCGACCTGGTCCGCATGAAGGCCGTCTACTTTGACGGCGCCCAGGGCGAGGCCGTTCGGATCGAGTCGATTCCGGCCGATCTGGTGGACGAGGCCAGGCGGGCCCGCCACGGCATGCTCGACACGCTCAGCCTGTACGACGACGACCTGATGGAAGCGATGCTCGATGATCGCGAGCCGGACGAAGCCCTGATCCATGCCGCGGTTCGCTGCGCGACGCTGGCCCGGGAAATCACCCCGGTGTTCGTGGGCTCCGCGTATCGCAACATCGGCGTGCAGTTGCTGCTGGACG
>CAZBFW010000480.1:0-3966 GCA_964491135.1 uncultured Phycisphaeraceae bacterium
CAGCCGCAGACGGCGACCAGCGCCATCCCACAGCCAAACGCACACGCGCACCTGACGTTTCGTCCGGGCATGTTCCACCTCATCGACGTGCCGCTCGCGATTCCCGATTCCATCCGGCGACGCAGCATGGCACCTTCGCCGGCCGCCACCGACCGCCCAACCGCCGACCAGGATACGCCGCCGCACCCCGACGGCAACCGGACCGGGCGGGCTGCACGCAACCCCGCCGGGACGGGCGCCCGCGCCTCTGCCCGCGCGTCATCCTCCGCCCCCATCCGGGGGCGGCCGTGGGCGGGGGCGTGCGCCTCGCCCCACGGGTTCCGCTCCGATTCGCATCGGAACTCGGCCCGTGGCTATCCACCTCGACCCCGCCGGGGTCGGATTCGGCCCGGCTTGCGAAAGACGCGCGTATTTCTGCTGCGAACAAACCGAGCCGCGGGGAGGACGGCACGTTGCTGGCCCGTTCACGGGCCTTCCCCGCCGCCGGCGGGCTCATAGGCCAGCCGTTTACGGCCGGTTGATTCGCCCCCCAACATTCCCCTTTTGCTCGGCACCCCGTTTCAACGGGGTTGTGTTCGCTGACGCAGTGGCCGGCTTCCAGCCGGCTTCTCTCGCGGGTTGCGTTGACAAGGAAAAGCCGGCTGAAGCCGGCTGCAAGAGAAAAGAAAGGATGAGGGGCCTGCCTTCCCCCGGCTAAAGCCGAGGGCACTATCTGGCCGGCTGAAGCCGGCCGCGGCACCCAGCGTGGACGATCAAACCACGGTCGGACGAGTGAGGCGGCCGGGCAGCACGCGATGAGCCGAGCCCTGCAACGCCCCTTTCCCCCAGCCTCAAAGAGGCGTAAGGGTGCAACCGGCGGCGCAAGCCGCTGGCACCCCGTGCCCCAGACGACATCAGCCCCGACCGGAGCGCCACTCCATGGCACTCGCTCGTCCTCCCGGTTCCCCTTCGAACCTCGTCCGCGTGGAGAGAACAATCGCAGTATCAGATGTCTGTTTTTCCGGTCCTACTCGGTCACACGTTCCCAAACCACGGACAACACCTGTTCGCCATCGGCCTTGCCGGTGGGGCCATCGAATGTGAAACGCATACGAATCGTTCCAACAATCCTCGAACCGACGAGAGTTCCCTCGTAGAGCACAAGGACGCGTCCCATCGCCTCCCCTGTTTCGTTGTTCGTAAGGTAAGTCACGGTGCCCACTCGAAACGTCCCGTCGCCGAAAGCACCTCCTGTGAGCCCGGTCTGCCCGTCGCCCTCGACGGTGACGCGACCGTCGATCTGACTGATTATCACCCGCTCGTCTGGATAGAGAACCGGCGGATCACAATGACCGTCTGGACCCTCGCTGTCCGGGCATATGGAACAGGATTCCTCGACGACGCTCACCGCCCTGTAAGTGCCAGAAAGCGTTGCGCCGACGGCATCTCCCGCCGGAATGTCAATCACGTCCGCCAGTTCCAGGCACGTTGTGCTCGTGGGGATTCCGGTTCCACCATGACTTGCACCGCCCGGAGGCCGCGCTCCGCACCCCGCAACCGCGGTAACCAGAAAAATCTGTTCGTGGCGAACCATCTCACAGGGAAACGCAGAAACGTGGAAACGCAAAAAACCAGAAACAGAGGAGGAATGCCGGGGAGGGCATGGAGTACTTCAACGGTCCACCACATGGAGAGCTGGAGACTCGACATTGGAGACCCGAGAAACGGATGGTTCATCAGGAAGAGCGAGGGGAGGAGGGCAGAAAGCAGAATGCCGGGGGCGTGAAGGGACCGGGGGCGCTGGCGAAAGGACGGCAACGGCGTTCGCATGTGCCGCGAAACGGCAAGCCACTGACACGGGGAGGGGCCAGGGGCCGAGATGGGAATCTCGGCCCAGGACGGCACGATCGCATCGCTCGCCATTTTGCATGAAAGTAGCGTATTCTCAGAGCAGCGGGGGACACAGGCAGACCATGCCCGAGGCTGAAGCCTACGGGCATGGCACCCGACACCCGGCGCATTTTCAGAGCAGCGGATTGCTGACAATCAATGATTCGGGGTTGACCGAGCTACCCGGCCTTGCTGACGCGTACGACTTCGTCCACCGTGGTCAGGCCCGAGCGGACCTTGTTCCAGCCGTCCTCGCGCAACATCTTCATCTCGTACTTCTCGCGGGCGAGGTTGCGGATGTCGGTGGCCGTGCCCCGGCTGACAATCAGGTTGCGGATCTCGTCGTTCATGACCAGCAGCTCGAAGATGCCCATCCGGCCCTTGTAGCCGGTGTGGCGGCACTCGCGGCAGCCGGGGCCCCGGCGAAGCGCCTGGCCGGGCTCAAGCATGAAGTCCGCCGGCAGCGACCCCGGCTCCGGCTGGTATTCCTGGCCGCAGGACTTGCACACCTTGCGGACCAGACGCTGGGCCAGCACGCCCTCGATGGAGCTGCTGACGAGGAAGGGCTCCACGCCCATGTCCAGCAGTCGCGTGTTCGCGGTGGGGGCGTCGTTCGTGTGCAGCGTGCTGAAAACCAGGTGCCCGGTGAGTGACGCGTTGACCGCCACCTCCGCCGTCTCCAGGTCCCGAATCTCACCCACCAGAATCACGTCCGGGTCGTGCCGCAGGAACGCCCGCAGGCCGTGGGCGAAAGTCAGGCCGATCTTCCGCTGCACGCCGATCTGCTGGATGCCGTCCAGGTAGTACTCGACCGGGTCTTCCACCGTCAGGATTTTCGTGTCCTCGCTCTTGATGCTGTTCAGCGCCGCGTACAGCGTGGTGGTCTTGCCCGACCCGGTGGGGCCGGTGACCAGCACGATGCCGTGCGGCTGCCGGATGATGCGATAGAAATCGACGTGCACCTGGTCGATCATGCCCAGGTCGTTCAGCGAGAGCAGCACGGTCGCCTTGTCCAGGATACGCATCACCACCGCCTCGCCGAACATCGCGGGGATGATGCTCACGCGCAGGTCGATGTCACGGTTGCCCGTCTTGATCTTGAAGCCGCCGTCCTGGGGCAGCCGGCGCTCTGCAATGTTCAGGTTCGACAGAATCTTGATGCGCGAGACGATCGCGTTCTGGAACCGACGGACCTCCGGCGGCACGTTCGTCGTGTGCAGCACGCCGTCGATGCGGTAGCGGATCTTCAGGCTGTGCTCGTACGGCTCGATGTGCACGTCGCTCGCCCGGTCGCGGATGGCCTCCACCAGAATCTCGTTCACCAGCTTGACCACCGTGGCTTCCTGGGCCGCCTCGATGGCGTCGGCGTCCGTCTCATCGATGTCCGAGACGATCTCCACCTGGTCGTCGCCGATCAGTTCCTCGAGGGTGTGCCCCGCCACGCCGAAAAACTGCTTTATGACCCGGGAAATGTCGGTGGAGGGCGCCAGCACGGGCTCAATCCGGCTGCCCGTGATCATGCGCAGCTCGTCAAAGGCGTACAGGTCAAACGCGTTCGACGTCGCCACCCGAATGGTGCCGTTCACCTTGTCGATCGGCACCAGGTGGTACCGGTGGACGATCTTCGAAGGAATCGTCTTGAGCAGGGCCTTGTCGATGATGGACTCGTTCAGGTCCAAAACGGGAATGTGCAACTGCTCTCCGATGACTTCCAGCACCGCCCGCTCCGTAACGAATCCCATGTCCACCAGGACCTTCTCGATCCGGTCGGCCGGGTTCTTCCGGGCGGCCAGCGCGGAGTCCAACTGCTCCTGCGTGATGAGCTTGCGTTTGACGAGTGTCGGGCCGATTCCCACGGTTCTGGCTTCCTGACGACCGCTGCCCCAGGGGGGCCGCGGCAAGATCCCTCGGTGCTGGGGACCGGACCTCGCCCGGTCTCTTCCGTATCAACGGCTCGAAGTGCGGGCGCACTACACCCGCTACCCGCTTATACCACTGTTTGTGCGTACGGATGCCAATCCGACAGGAGATTCGACAATCCGCTGAGATCTGAAGAGCACACGTCTGAACTCCAGTCACGAGATTCCATCTCGTATG
>CAZBFW010000481.1:0-3964 GCA_964491135.1 uncultured Phycisphaeraceae bacterium
CTGGGGAGATTGTGCGCGAACTGGCCAAGGCCGCCGGGCAGGATCCGCTGCTGGGGTATTCGATCACCACGGCCTGTCCGCACGGCTCCGGGGGAAAGGCCCCGGCCGCGTATTGGCGGAGTCCGTATTTCCCAAAGGATGAGCCGCAGACGTTCGAAGTCGAGCCGGTGTATGCACTGGGCACGGATGAAGCCGTCCGCACGGCGTTTACGCGACAGTTCGAGCTTGTGAATTCCTGCGATTGGTGCGGCACGCCGCAAGAGCAGATATACCTTCGGAGCGACCAGTCGGCCCGAGTCCGGGTGGAGTATCACGCAGATAAGCTGCAGGATCCCGGCGTATACACCGGGTACGTGTCGGCCATGCACGAAGGGCGTGAGGCGTTTCGCCTGTTGAACACCGTGGTTGTGCCGTACCGTGTGTCGGCCGAGTCGAACTACACGCTTCGGCTGGACGGCCGACAGGTGCAGGGATGGACGCCGGATCGGCTGTTCGTCTCCGTGCCGCCGGGGGCGAGCGCCATGTCCATGAAGCTGACGGCCCCGCCGGACCAGCGGTCGACGGCCAATCTCGTGTACCTCTCTGACCCGGAAGGCCGGCAGCAGCGGAATGGTGCAATGCGGTTGAACACGGACGACGGTCGGCGGGAGGCGGTCTGGACGGTGTCGCAGGACCTGTCGCCCGGCGTGTGGGAGATGTGTGCGCTCAATAGCCGGCCCGATCGCGCGTCGCCGTACAACCTGGAGGTGCGGTTCTTCGGACTGCACGCGGAGCCGGCGGAAGTCACGTCGTGGTCTCGGCAGAAGCCCGGGTCACCGCCGTCCGGCGAGGTGACCATTACGAACGTGTTCGACACGTACGCGCCGGCCGGCGCGGCGGGCCAGATCGAGGGTTTCCGAAAGGAGACCGAGGAGGAGTTCACCGGCGGCAGCGACACGGTGGAGCAGAGCGTTACGCTGGACCCGAGTTTCCGGGCGGTGCGAGTGAAGCTGGAGCTGAGCAAGGAGAGCTATGCCCAGATGACGGACGTCGGCGTCCTGGTGCTGGACTCCGACGGCGAGGCGATCCACGATGGGGCGTTCGAGGCAAACACCTACGAGGCGACCGTGGAGAACCCGTCACCGGACGCGGAAAAGACGGCTCTGACGCTGAAGATCACGGGCGGGTTCGCTGTGGAAGACGACGAGCGGAAGACGCCGATCACGGTGAAGGTGGACCTGCTGCTGGCGGACGCGATCGACTTGTCGGTCAAACGAGGCGGCAGCGAGGTGACGGAGTTTGTGCCCGGCGTGCCGACGAAGCTGGAGTTTTCGTGTGAGAGTCTCCTGCCGGCCACGCCGCCCGGCACGCACCCGGTGGGCTACCTGGAGTTCCGCGAGCGCGGCAGCAACGTACCCCTTGGCCGCGTCCCGATCGAGATTGAGTGACGCCAGCTGGTGATGGACTGGTTTCTGGTGTGGGACCGGCTCTTGTTGTGGGACCGGCTTTCCAGCCGGTCTTCCCTCATTCCATTTCCCAGGGGTGTACCCCGCCAATCGCGCCAGCGCAAAGCTTTGTAACACAGGCACGTAGGAACGAATCTCGTGCGGCATGAGTGCGATCCGGGGGCGGACCACTGGCGGTTACGCGGAATGGTCGGCCTATCGGGGTTTCGGCTCGGAGTGTGCTGCGCAAAGAGGAGACGCGGATTCTCGGGATCGGGGTAGGCGCAAAGGGGGGGGGGGCGCTGGTATACTACACGGGAGTGCTCGGCTGAGGGCGGGGAGCGACTCCCGCAAGTTCGACAGCCTTCCGCCGAGCGACGCAGGTTGAGTATCACAGCGCGCGAGAGAGAGAAAGGTCCTCCTCCGCGCGTTTTTTTTGGACGGACGGTCCGGTCGGCGGGTGGCGACTGGCAGGCGACAATGGCCGTGCCTGCAGCGCTCGCCGAACACGAGGGCAATTCCAGACAAGTGACTTTTCTGCGATCAGGAGGACGAGGGGCATGAACATCTCCAAGACAGTCGTATCGGTTGCGGTGTTGATCGGTCTTGTGGCCGGCACGGCGGTGGCGGTGAACATCGAGACGGTGCCGGTGGGCAATCCGGGGAATTCGGCGGACACGTCAAGCCACAGCGGCAACCCGGCTGGGCAGGGTTCGGTCGGTTACACCTACAACATCGGCAAGTACGAGGTGACGTCCGGGCAGTACACCGAGTTCCTCAACGCCGTGGCGGCGACGGACACGTACGGCCTGTACAACACGGCCATGTGGTCGGGCAGCTACGGCTGCAAGATCGAGCGCAGCGGTTCGTCGGGGAGCTACACGTACAGCGTGGCGGGCGACTGGGCGAACCGCCCGGTGAACTACGTGAGTTACTGGGACGCCTGCCGACTTGCCAACTGGCTCAACAACGGTCAGCCGACGGGAGCGCAGGGTGCGGGCACGACGGAGACGGGCGCGTACACGCTCAACGGCTACAACGGGTATGACGGCCGGACGATCCAGCGCAACCCAGGCTGGAATTGGGCGATCACGAGCGAGGACGAGTGGTACAAGGCAGCGCATCACAAGAACGACGGCGTGACGGGCAACTACTGGGACTACCCGACGAGCAGCAATAACGTGCCGAGCAACGTCCTGGGCAATCCAACCGATCCGGGCAACAACGCGACGTTCTATTACGGTACCGGAGGACCTGGCGGCTACACAATCGGCAGTCCCTACTACCGGACGGAAGTCGGGGCTCACGAGAACTCCGACAGCCCCTACGGCACGTTCGATCAGGGCGGGAACGTGTGGGAGTGGAACGAGTCCATTGTGTACCAGGATAGCACGTATGCGTCTCGCGGCTTGCGGGGCGGGTCGTTCTACTACGACGTCTACTCCCTGCACGCGTCGCACCGCAGCTACTACTATCCGACGATCGAGTACTACTACTTCGGGTTCCGTGTCTCCGAGGTTCCTGAGCCAACTTCGCTGGCGTTACTGGCCTTGGGAGGGATAGGGCTGCTCCGAAGGCGTCGGGGGCTGGGAAGATAGCCCTCTGCCCTTTGGCTCTATTACCCTTTTTTCTTCGCCGCGAAGCGGCGCGCGATTTTTTTGAGCCATGCGCACACGGCGCATCAGCGGGGATTCCCGCAATGAACCGCCGGTTCTGCTGGTCAAACAGAATGACGTGACCAAGCGGGTGCTGGAGCGGGCCTACCCAGAGGCCGCTTCAGCGGCCTTTCCCGCCGCAGGCGGGCTGATAGGCCAGCCCTTGTAGGGCTGGTTGGCGTGGGCAGGCATTCCCTTCCCCTTTCAGATTCGGAGCCCGTTTCAACGGGCTTCCAGCGTTCTGATCCAGGCCGCGGCGGATAGTGAGAAGAGAGAAGCCCGTTGAAACGGGCTGATCTCGGATGAGAATACAGGGATCGTCGTCCGGCAACCAGTCCTCAAAGGACTGGCCTGAAGCCCGCCTGCGGCGGGAAAGCCCCGTGAACGGGGCTAGCCCCGCGGGCAGATCGGTTTGCAGCAACGAACCGTGTCGTATCGACGCTGATGCAGCGGGCCGGGTCGTTCAACAGCAGCAATTTGAATCGCGGCCTGCGGGGCGGGTCGCTCAACAACAACGACAACAACCTGCACCCGGCGACTCGCCTGTGGAGACCAGCCGGTCACGTGGGATGGTCAGGTTGCAGCCTGTGCGGTGTCTGCCCGGCACAGCTCGTCCCAGGCGCGGTCGTTGAAGAGGCAGCCGGGGTCGCCGGCGTTGGCGTGGCCGAAGTAGGCGTCCGCCCGGGCCCGGCAGCCGCCGCAGTAGTGCTTGAATTCGCACACCTCGCAGTGGTGCGTGCGCTGGTTCCGGTCGTTCAGCAGCTCGTAGAACTCGTTGCGGCGGAAGATGTCGACAAACGGCCGGTTCCGCACGTTGCCCAGCACGCGGTGCGGCATGTAGACGCAGGGCGTGATGGTGCCGTCCGGCTCGATGCAGACGTAGCA
>CAZBFW010000482.1:0-3960 GCA_964491135.1 uncultured Phycisphaeraceae bacterium
ACCCCTTCACCATCTCCGCCGTTTTCAGTCGTCCCTTGCGGGACTGGGCTCTGGGTGGGCCGAGCCAAACCGGCCTTGAAAGGCCGGGCTATCCTCGCCCCGGCCCTACGGCCGAGAGCTCCTTCTTGTCTCTGCGTCTTTGCGTTTCCCCGTC
Organism: uncultured Phycisphaeraceae bacterium; assembly: GCA_964491135.1. GTDB lineage: Bacteria > Planctomycetota > Phycisphaerae > UBA1845 > UBA1845 > JAFGJQ01. The sequence continues at coordinate 155 of CAZBFW010000482.1, forward strand.
TTTGCGTTTTCCCCCGTCGCGCAGCCTGCCCCGGCGCGCCGGGGTCCCAAAAGCGAAAGGGGATCCTACAGAGGAGACCAAGACCGGCTGGATCCCGGCGCGCCGGGCCGGTCCCACAGAGCAGGCCGGTCCCACAGAGCAGGCCGGTCCGACAGCGGGGGTCCGAAGGGCACCGTTGCACCGCGAGCAGCCCGGGAAGGGGCCTCGTGGCGTCGAGCCGGCGGAGCGGCGATAATCCCGCCCGGAGGAGACATCCCCTCATGTTGGCTCTTGAGATCCTGTTGGGATTCGCAGCGTTGATTGCCGGCGCGGAACTGCTCGTGCGAGGTGCGGCGGAACTGGCCCGCGCGGTGGGAATGCCGCCGCTGATCATCGGCCTGACCGTGGTGGCGTTCGGCACCAGCACGCCGGAACTGGCGGTCAGCGTGAACGCCGCACTAGCCGGCCAGGCGGACATCTCACTGGGCAACGTGGTCGGCAGCAACACATTCAACACACTTTTTATCCTGGGCATCTCCGCGCTGGTGGCCCCGCTGGTCGTGTCGTCCCAGCTCATTCGTCTGGACGTGCCGGTGATGATCGGCGTGTCGGCTCTGACCTGGTTGCTGGCGCGGGATGGGGCCGTCGGGCGGGTTGAGGGCACCGTGCTCGTCGCCGCCCTTTGTGCCTACACCACGCTGCTGATCTACCTGGGCATGCGAAACAACCGGGTCGGGGCAACCACCGCCGCCAAGCCACCCGCTGAGGTCCCCCGCAGGCGTCTCGGGTGGTCGGTGTTGTGGGTCCTGATCGGCCTGGGCCTGCTCGTCCTCGGCTCGGGCTGGCTGGTCAACGGCGCCGTGACGCTGGCGCGATTTCTCGGCGTCAGCGAACTGGTGATCGGGCTGACCATCGTGGCGGCGGGCACGTCGATGCCGGAGTTGGCCACGTCGGTCCTGGCCGCCATTCGCAGCCAGCGGGAAATCGCCGTGGGCAACGTGGTGGGCAGCAACATCTACAACCTGCTGGCCGTCCTGGGCGGGGCGGCGATGGTCAGCGATCAGGGCGTCCGGGTGGCCGACGCCGCGCTTCGGTTCGATGTTCCGGTCATGCTGGCGGTGTCGGCGGCCTGCCTGCCGATCTTCTTCACGGGCGGTCGGATCTCGCGGTGGGAAGGCGGGCTCTTCCTTGGATACTACGTCGCGTACGTCGTGTTCCTGGTTCTGTCGGCCATGCGTCATGAGGCACTGGCAACCTTCAATGCGGCCATGATCTGGTTCATCATCCCGTTGACGACGCTGGGCATCGCGGTCAGCGTCGTGGCGTGGCTGCATCGACGCCGCGCGCCGATCGGCGGAATGGCGAATTGCGAATGACGGCGCGCCGGGATCGGCCCAGCGAGCCGCTTCCCATTTCTCAATCCGCTATTCGAGATTCGCAATTCGGTGCTATACTCTCCGCCTCGGGACTTGCGCGAGGAGGTCGCCATGCAAGACAATCTGCGGCGGGCGTTCACAGGGGCTCTTCTGGTCAGTTTGATCGTCGGCTGCTATCGAAGCGAAGCACAGACGCCGGGTGGTGAGCCGGCCGCCGTGCAGACCGCGGAGGACGCGAGAATGGACTGGTGGCGCGAGGCACGGTTCGGGATGTTCATTCACTGGGGGTTGTACGCGATTCCGGCCGGTGAGTGGGGCGGCCAGACAAACCACGCCGAGTGGATCCGCGATACGGCCAGAATCCCCCTGGAGGAATACGACAAGCTGGTGGGGCAGTTCAATCCCGTGAAGTTCAACGCGCAAGAATGGGTCGCCATCGCGAAAGAGGCCGGGGCGAAGTACATCGTGATCACGTCGAAGCATCACGACGGATTCTGCCTGTTCGACTCGCAATATACGGATTTCGACGTGATGGCTACGCCGTTCCGGCGCGACATCATGAAAGAACTCGCCGAGGCCTGCACGCAGGCCGGCATTCGCATCTGCTGGTACCACTCCATCATGGACTGGCATCATCCGGACTACCTGCCGCGTCGGTCGTGGGAGCGGCAGCAGCGTCCGGAGGGCGACGCGGACCTGTCCCGCTACGTCACCCACATGAAGAACCAGCTCCGCGAGCTCGTGACTCACTACGGGCCGATCGGCGTACTGTGGTTCGACGGCCAATGGGAAGGCACCTGGACGCATGATCGTGGCCAGGATCTCGAGGCGTACGTCCGCTCCCTCCAGCCCGACATCATCCTCAACAGCCGGCTGGGCAAGGCGGGCGGTCCGTACGGACTGGATCGGTCGCAGGGCGGCCTGGGCGACTACGGCACGCCGGAGCAGTTCATCCCCGAGACCGCCCCCGGAATGGACTGGGAAACGTGCATGACGTTGAACGACCACTGGGGCTACAACAGTCATGACACCAACTGGAAATCGAGCGAGCAGCTCATTCGCATGCTGGTCGACATCGCATCGAAGGGCGGCAACTTCCTGCTGAACGTCGGGCCGACGGCCGAAGGCCTGATCCCGCAGCCCAGCATCGAGCGGCTCCGCGACATCGGCGCCTGGTTGAAGATCAACGGCGAGGCCATCTACGGCACGCAGGCCGGTCCGTTCAAGCGGCCACCCGACTGGGGACGCTGCACGCAACGGGCTCTGGACGGCGGCGATACGCGGCTGTACCTGCACGTGTTCCAGGCCCCACCCGACGGCAGGCTGGCGCTGGATGGTCTGCTGAATGAGCCCAGGCGGGCGTATCGGCTGGCCGGCGGGCCGGACGTCGCCGTCAAGACGCGGCGTGTGGAGGACCGGCTTGAACTGGTGGTGCCGCCGCCGGCGTCCGAGGAGGCCGCGTTCGTCATCGTGCTGGACATCGTCGGGCGGCCGGATGTTGGGGATCCGCCGATCTTCCGCGCGGAGTATGACATCTTCACGGACTCGCTGCCGGTAACGATCCACACCGATCAGGCGAATGTCGAGGTTCATTACACGACGGACGGCACGGAGCCGACTTCGCAGTCGCCTCGGGCAACGGGTCCGGTGACGTTGGCGCAGACGACCACGCTGAAGGCCCGATCGTTCCGCGGCGAGCGGCCGGTCAGTCCAACCGGCAGTGCCGAGTTCCGGAAGGTCGCGCCGCGTCCGGCGGCAGCGGTGCCTGACGCCCAGCCGGGCTTGACGTATGCCTATTACGAGGGTGAGTTTGACCGCCTGCCCGATTTCTCGTCGATGACACCCGCGGGCAGCGGCGTGGCCGAGAGCTTGTCGATCAAGCCCGCGCGGCGTGACGATCTGTGGGCTCTGTGTTTCGAAGGCTTCGTGAAAGTGCCGAAAACGGGCGTGTACCGGATCCACCTGCGCTCCGACGACGGCAGTCGGCTATGGATCGGCGACGAGTTGGTCGTCGACAACGACGGCCTGCACTCCTCCCTGGAGAAGTCCGGCGTCATCGCCCTGGAGGCGGGGCTTCATCCGATCCGCGTGGCCATGTTTGAGCGAACCGGCGGTGCGGAGCTCGTCGTTTCGTGGGAGGCTCCCGGCCTGCCCAGGCAGGAGATCCCGGCCGCGGCCCTGTGGCAGCGCCGGGAGTGAATCCCTGCTGCGGAATCGCGTCCGGCCCGCGTCAGGAGCCGCTGGGCCGATCCCGGCGCGCCGGGATTCTCGGCCCGATCCCTTGCGAGAATCCATTCTCGCCCCTCACCTGTCGCGATGAACTGCGCAACACCGCTGCCGTGGGACCGCCGGTCGTCGGCAAAACATGCGATCGTTGCCTGGCTTCGTGTGGGAAGGGATTCCTTGCGCCACGAAAGCTTGGGAAAGGAGGAAGTCGCGCCATGATATAGC
>CAZBFW010000483.1:0-3955 GCA_964491135.1 uncultured Phycisphaeraceae bacterium
CCATGATCTCCCGTCTACACAGCGCCGCGTTCTACGGCATTGAAGGTTTGCCAGTCGAGGTGGAAGTGGACGTCGCCCACCGCGGCTTCGCGGGGACGGCCGTCGTCGGCTTGCCGGATGCCGCCGTCAAAGAGAGCATCGAACGGGTCCGCAGCGCCCTGGCCAACTCCGGCTACCAGTTCCCCCGCTACAAGACCGTCATCAACCTCGCCCCGGCCGACCTCCGCAAGGAGGGCCCCATCTACGATCTGCCCATGGCCGTCGGAATCCTGCTGGCCAACGGCGAGGTGGAATCCGACCTCACCGGCGACTACCTGGTCGCCGGCGAACTGGCCCTGGACGGCCGAGTGCGGCCGATCAAAGGCGCCCTCTCCGCCGCCATGCTCGCTCGGACGCAAGGGTACCGCGGCATCATCCTGCCCGCCGACAACAGCCCCGAGGCCGGCGTAGTCGAAGGCGTCGACGTAATCCCCGTGTCCTGCCTGGCGGAGGCCGTCGGCTTCCTCACCGGCCAGCTCCCGCTCGATCCCGTGTGCATCGACCTGGAGGCCGTCTTCGCGGCGTCCAGCCGGTATGACTGCGATTTCTCCGACGTCCGCGGCCAGGAGCACGTCAAGCGAGCCCTGACCATCGCGGCCGCCGGCGCCCACAACATGCTGCTCATCGGCCCGCCCGGCTCGGGCAAAACCATGCTGGCCAAGCGGCTGCCGACCATTCTGCCACCGCTGACGCTCAACGAATCGCTGGAGACGACCCGCATCCACTCCGTGGCGGGCGAATTGAGGGCCGGTACGTCGCTGCTGGCCACCCGGCCGGTCCGCACTCCGCACCACTCCGCCAGCACGCCGGCCCTGGTCGGCGGCGGATCGGTTCCGCAAGCGGGCGAAGTTTCGCTGGCCCACCACGGCGTGCTGTTCCTGGACGAGTTCCCGGAGTTCACGCGAAACGCGCTCGAGGCGCTGCGCCAGCCGATGGAGGATGCCACGGTCACCATCGCCCGGGCGCACACCACGGTTACGTTCCCCGCGTCGTTCATGCTGGTGGCCGCCATGAACCCCTGTCCCTGCGGCTACTTCACCGACCCGCGCAAGCCCTGCAAATGCACGGCCCCACAGATCGACAAGTACCTGGCCCGCATCAGCGGCCCGCTGATCGACCGCATCGACATCCACGTGGAGGTGCCGGCCGTTCCGTTCTCCGAACTGCGGTCCGACCGTGACGGCACACCCTCCGCCGCCCTGCGCGAGCAGGTAGTCTGCGCCCGCCGGGTACAGCGTGAGCGCTACGGCCACGACTCCACCATGCTGAATGGCCGGATGGGCCCGCGGCAACTCCGCAAGTTCTGCAAGCTGGACGACGCCGGCGAGTTGATGCTCCGCCAGGCCATGAGCGAGTTGGGCCTGTCCGCCCGGGCCCACGACAAGGTGCTGCGCGTGGCCCGCACAATCGCGGACATGTCCGGCGCCGACAACATCGCCGCCGACCACCTGGCCGAGGCCATCCACTATCGAAGGCTGGATCGGCAGTTGTAGATAGCGCTTTGTGTCCCGCCAAGGCTGAATCGCCGGAGTGACGCGTGGCGTGCCGTGCGGCGGCAGGCGTTGGACGCCGGCGCAGATGGTGCGGCGCAATCGTCAACCCCTTTTTGCATAAACAATTGGGCAACAACTCGCCCGGTCCGACCAGCATCTCGAATCAAGCACCGCTTCATCTCCCTGTGACCGCCGGCGTCCCCCGGCGTTTTTTCGGGCGAATCGGTGAACGACGGCGTTGCATGGGAAGCACCGCGGCTGGTACCATGTTTACGCTGGAGACGGAGAGCCGCTGCCCGGGAAGCGGCCGGCAGGGTCGTCTGCCGTCGCAGGGCAGTGCACGTCAGGAGAGGGAGATTGATCCACGGTCTTTCAACGGCGACGCGTGCGCGCACCGGCCCATCGTGCGTCTGGAGAGCGGCGGTTCGCTCTCAGGCCGATCGCGCGTGCTTCACGGGCCGTTCTGATAGAGGGAGAGAAAACCATGCGTAGGATTCCATTGCTTTTCGCACTGGGTGTCGCCCTGATCGCATCGGTCGCGCAGGCCCAGCTCATCGTGGGCAACGACCAGTCCGGGACGGCCACCATCTGGAACGTGGACCCCGTAAGCGGCGACGCCGACCCGCTGTACTCGAGCACCACCTCGGAGGCGAAGCCCTGGGGCATGGCCTATGACGGGTCGACCAACACCCTGTACTGGAACGGCGGCTCGACACTCTACAGCTCGCCATTCGGCGACACCCTGACCCCGACCAACCTGGGCATGATGACCTTCAACACGACAAGCATCAATTTCGTCGGTCTGGGTTTCCACGATGGAAAGCTGTATGGCACGCGCAACATCAGCACGGAGGCGGTGTACGAGATCGACCCGGTCACCCTGGTGGCCACCCAGGTCTACGTCTACCCGTCCACCTTCGACTTCGGCGGGCTCGATTTTGACGCGGCCAATGGCCTGCTGTACGGCCTGAGCGATACCGCGCCGGCCGGCGTCCCAATCGGACTGTACCAGATCGACTACGCGGGGCAGTCCCAGACCTTCAAGGCTCCGTACCCGGCTGCAGAAACGGACATCGACGGCCTGGCCGTCCACAACGGCGTTGCCTATTACGTCACGGACGGTCCGAACACGACGCAACCCAACTTCTACAAGTATGACGTGGCGACGGGCCAGTCGCTCGGCACGATCCGGTCGCCCTTCACCGGTTCCGGAACGTTCTCCGCCGCCGCCTGGGTGCCCGAGCCTTCTTCGCTGGTTCTGTTGACGCTGCTGGGCGTCGCCGCGCTGCGCCGCCGCTGACTGCACAGTCAAAATCAGACCGTATCAACCCTCGGGCCGCGCGACTCGCTTTCGCGCGGCCCTTTGTCTATCCGTGTTGCCTCATCGGCCGGCCATCCAGAGCGTCCGTCAGCCGACTCCTTTACGATCCACCGCATGAACGGCACGAGAACGAAAGGCAGGCAAGGTGTATTCTGCTGACCAATGACGACGGCATCCTCGCCCCGGGCCCGGAGGGCGTTTACCGCGCGGTGGCGGATCTGGCGGAGGTGCAGGTTGTGGCGCCGGCAAGCGAACAGACCGGCGTGGGGCATGGGATTACGGCAGGCCGACCCATGGTCGCCGCATTCTCCGTTTCGACGGCGGCGATCCGGAAGAGACGAATGATCCTGGCACCGACGCGCAGGCCATCCTGGACCGCTGCGTCGCGATCACTCCGCTGACGTTCGACCTGACCGATCACGACCGCCTGGCAGACGTCGCCGGTTGGGATTGGCCGGCGCGGTTTGAGTAATTTGCACTGGCACCGTCAGCGCATGCGCACGAACGCCTCCCACAGGCCGGTGATCAGGAACCAGCTCCCCGCCAGGGCGAGCGCCCACTTCCACAGCCCCGGCCACGCGTGCAGCCCGATCCACGGACCCCGGGCATCGGGCAGCGTGTGAACGGTCAGGTTCTCCAGGCGCTGCGGATCGGGCCCGGGCTCCAGCCGGCTCAGGGCCAGCGTCGCGACGACCGCGTACGCAAAGGACAGAAAACCCACGTACGCGAAGTTCAAGTCCGTCCACACGTCGAGCGAGACGGCAAGAATCACCGCGGAGACCATCGACGCAAAGGCGGCCCATGGGGTCGCTCGGCGTGAGAAAATGCCCACGATGTACAACGCGACCACTACGCCCAGGACATCCCCGAAGAAAGTCTGCACGAACGTGACGGCGGAGGCAAACCGTGGAACGACGGGAACCATCGCGATCGAAATGACCAGCACCGCCGCCTCCGCCAGCCGCGTGACCGCCTTGGTTTCCCTCTCGCCCGCCCCGCCGCGGATGAACCGCAGGTAGATGTCCTGCGTGAGCAGCGTCCCGGATGCGGTCGCCAGGCCGTCCACCGAAGAGAGCAGCGCCGCCATCATCCCCGCCACCAG
>CAZBFW010000484.1:0-3952 GCA_964491135.1 uncultured Phycisphaeraceae bacterium
GCCAGGGCCCGGGCCGCCTCGGCCTGCAGGAACTCGTCCGTGATGTACTCGTCCAGGTACTTGTCCTCGGCGGGGTCGTAGGCGGCCGTCAATCGCCCCGTCGGCTGCTGGCGGTACGCGATGTACCGGGCCATTCGCTCCGCCGCCTCCTCCAGAGACTCCGCCGTGACCGCGCCGGGGGACACCGGCACCATGCCCCGCCGCAGAAACACCACCTCCTGCCCCGGGCCCCGCTCGACCCAATGCGTCGAGCGGAAGCGGGTGATCTCCACCTGGTCCAGCGCATCCAGGGCGGCGCCCAGCGACTGAATCAGGTTGGAGACCGCCTTGTTCGTGGACATGTTGTAGGCGACGAACTCCGACGGGCTCAGCCGGGCGCTGTTGGATCCGAAGGTGAAACGCAGACCGTCCACGCCCGGCTCGATACAGCGCTCCACGGGGCCGGACAGCAGTTCGCGACCGTTGACGCCCAGCGGCACGGGATCGCCGATGGCCTCCATCTCAATGACCAGTTGGTTCGCCAAAGCGGGCTCCAGCCGCGTGCCGGTCGCGGCAACCCGTTCGAGGGCGATCCGGGTCGCCTCCCGGCAGGCCTCCGGCAGCGGTCTGAGCGTGGAGATGCCCGTGCCGCGGTGCAGGCCGTCTTCCCGAAGGGTGACGAGAATCTGGCACCTCAGGTCGCGCAACTCGGACGGGACGTAGGGCATGGGATCGATCCGGCCTTCGCGGATCTGCTGCTCCAGCATGCGGCGGACGCAGCGCGTCAGGAACTGCTGATCCAGCGGCGAGATGGCCGGCGGAACAGGATCCGGCGGAGCATCCGCGGCGTGCAGGGCCGCCACCGATCCCATCACCGCCGACACGCACAGGACCCCCCTCCACCGTTGCTTGTGATTCCACATGGCGGGCAGTATATTTGCAGACGAGGTGAGTCTCAACGGCGTCGGATTCCAGCTCCCATGTCCACCAGCCCGGATCATGACTTCTCCAAGCCAATCGTGGAGTCGGCGGCCCGCGTGGCGCAGCAGATCCGCGCCCAGGCGCTCATGGCCTTCGTGGACGCCGTTCCCGATCTCGATCACCTGCTGGCTGCCGTGCAGCCGCCGACCACTCTCATCCTCGTCGTGCGCGACGCCCGCGACGAACTGCGTCTCACGGGCTCCACGGTGAAGACCGTGACCGCACCGGATTTCTCCCTGACCCGCATGGGCCAGATCAAAATGGCCACCCTGCTGGCGTTCTCGCAGCGGCTCCTCTCGCCGGGCGACGTGATCGTGTTCCTCACCGGCGTACACGGCAAGGCACTGGACACCCTGGTCACCACGCAGGTCGGACAGGAATACGAGCTGTTCCAGTCCGTGGATCAGCCCAAGCTGACGGAACACATCCGGCGCGTCGTGTTTCAGCGTGTCCTGACGCTCGCCCTGGAGGTCGCGTATGAGGGACGGGAGGGCAAACCCCTGGGCGCCCTGTTCGTGGTCGGTTCACACAAGGAGCTGGAGCCGTTCTGCCGGCAGAACATCATCAACCCATTCCGCGGCTATCCCGAGCGGGAGCGGAACATCCTGGACGACAACATCCGCGAAACGGTGAAGGAGTTCTGCTCCATCGACGGGGCCTTCATCATCAAGGGCAGCGGCGTGATCGTGTCGGCCGGCACCACGCTGCACCCCACGCTGGCCGGCGAAGACCTGCCGCAGGGGCTGGGCGCCCGTCACGCCGTGGCGGCGGCCATCACCGCCAACACCCGGAGCGTGGCCCTGACCGTCTCGGAGTCCACCGGTGATGTTCGTATCTGGCGCCGCGGAAAGATGATCACGGAAATCGAGAAGGGCGCCGAGGCGCCCCGAACCGGACCGCGCAAGCCGATACCCGACGGCGGGTGACCCCGCCCGCCGACCGGCTCACTCGGAGGCCGGGCGGCGCGCCAGCAGCACGCCGGCCGCGACGATCACCAGCCCCGGCACCACAACGTGGATCGGCAGGTGGGCCGGCGTGCTCAGCTCGGCGAAATCCATGCCCAGCCGGTCACCCACGCGCGGCAGCAGGGCGACCACGCTGTTGTGAAGAACGTGGGCCAGCACGGCCGGCCAGATGGAACGCGACTGCCAGCACAACCACCCCAGCACGATCCCCAGGGCGGCCTTCGTCGGCACGTGGAAGAACACGAAATGGAACACCGCAAACACCAGGGCCGTGACCACGATGGCCGTCCATTTCCGCATGGAATCACGCAGCCCGCTGAGCAGCACGCCGCGGAAGAACAGCTCTTCGCACAGTCCCGGCACGATGCCGAGGTAGAGCACCACTTGCCAGATGGGAGCGGCGTTCAGCACCGCCATGAATTCCCGATTCTGCTCCGCCAGCCCGGGCGCCATGCCGACCAGTCGGCCCTGCAGTACGGTCCATTCCGACACCGGCACCCACATGGCCAGCCCCAGAAGCACCGCCGCGATCACGTGACGCGGGCGGGGCGCCGATGTCTGCAGCGTGGTCGCCGGATTGACCTTCCAGTACCACAGCAGGAGCAGCGGCAGCACGACAAAGCAGATGGGCAGGGCCACAGCGCTGCGCTGAAGCGTGTCCAGCAGCCCGGTGCCGCCGGTGCTCTGAAGCCGCACCTGCACGAAGTACCACAGCGGGAACAGCAGGGCCGCTACCAGCGCGACCAGGGCGGCCGAAGGCCGCTCCGTCGGCCGGATCAGACGCCGGGCAAACGAGGCCCGGATCGAGCCGGAATCGGAAAAGACCACCGACTCCGTCCCATAGATTCGGGCCGCCAGGGCCACGGCGGCCACCGCGTACAGCGTGGTCGAGATCAGGACCCGGGCGATCATCCCGGCCGGCACCGGGCTGCCCAGCAGCAGTTCGCGCGTCAGCAGCACCATGTTGGCCACCGGCGTCACCGCCAGCACGCCCTGCAGCTCGCTGGTGGGCAGGGCGGCGATGCCGCCGGGAATCAGCGTGGCCAGAATGACCGGCGTGATGTAGTTCTGCGCCTCCTTGAACGTGCGGGCAAAGCTGCACACGGCGATCAACACCGCCGAAAACAGAATCGCAAACGGCACGAGCGACAGCAGGATGACCGGCAGCACGCCGAACGGAAACCCGCCGCTCTGCTCACGCCCGCTGAGGGCCTGCTCAAACCCGCCGAAATACACCGTCGCACTGACGCAGGCCAGGTTCAGGGCCGCACCCACCACCGCCACCGTGGTGACCACCAGGAACTTTCCGACGATCAGCTCCATCACCGGCACCGGTGAAACCATGAGCGTTTCCAGCGTGCCCCGCTCCCGCTCGCCCGCCGTCAGGTCGATGGCCGGATAAATGGCACCCGTGATGGTCATCAGCACCAGAATCAGCGGCAGGATGAGGCTCAGCACGGAACCCGGTGTCGTGATCTTCCGTTCGACCAGCAGAATCGGCTCCAGCGACTCGATCGGAACGTTCAGAACGGACATGCGGAACTCGACGCGCCGGCGGGCGACGTCGCGCAGGACGGCCGACAGCCAGTCAAACGCGGAACGCCCCCGGGGCAGCTCCGGATCGTAGATCAGCTCAATCTCGTACTGGCTGGTCAGGAGATCACCGCTCGGCAGACTGCGGAACACCATCCCGAGATGAACCAGGCGATCGCGCACCGCCTGTGCCATCTCGTCCGTGTGGACCTCGCGGAGCAGCACCTCCGGACGCTCTTCCGGCGCCTCGTCGGACGGCTCCGGCCGGGACGAGGACGCCCGGCGAGCGGCGTGGGTCTCGTACTCGTGGTAAAGTTCGTTGAAACTCGCGTGGTACGCGGGGTCCACGCCGATGACGATCTGCCGGCGCAGCTCGCTGGACGCAACGCTGATCGCCTGCACCGAGCCCACCATCAGCAGGGGGTACAGCACGATCGGCACGATCACCATCGCGGCCAGCGCCCGACGATCGCGCAGAATGTCCACCAGCTCCT
>CAZBFW010000485.1:0-3947 GCA_964491135.1 uncultured Phycisphaeraceae bacterium
AACTCCTTGTCCTCCCCCGGTGACGGCAGCAGGTATTGGTGCTTGAACTGCTCGTTGGCCTTGCGGTGACGGGTGGACAGGCGCAGGTCACGCTCGGCCAAAAAACCCGCGGGCAGCACGCTCAGCCGCACGGGGCCCAGCCGGCCGCTGTTCCGCTTGCTCGCGTACTCGATGTTCACGTGCCCCAGCGCGGACTCCATCTCCCGCTCCAGCGCCGCCAACTCGTCGGGCGACGCGTCCGGCGGCTCCATATACAGCCGGTAGTGCGGCGGCTCCGCCCATTGGGGGGCCAGCACGAACAGCCCCGGCTCGATCCCCAGGCACGTACACGCCCGCTCGACGGCCAGCACCACCTGGCTCTCCGAGAGCTTTTCCCCGGTCAGCGAGCTGATGTGCGCTCCCTTGTTCAGAAACTCGATGACGGGCGCCTGCCCGTAGAACCCGTGCACGCGCACCACGTCCGCAATGTCGTAGCGGTAGAACCCCGCCGACGTGGTCAGCAGGATGTAGTAGTCCTGCCCCACCTCCAGATCGTGCGGCAGCAGAACCGTCGGCTGGGCCGATTCATACTCCGACACCGGGATGAACTCGTAGAAATTGCTGGTCACGTCCAGCACTCCGCACGGCGTGCCGTCCTCCAGCGGGATGGACATCCGCCCTTCGCTCGCCAACAGCCCGATGTCCCGCACTGGCGTCTTCCCGAAGTGTTCCGGGAAGTCCCGCAGATACAGGCCCATCGTTCCCCCCGTCCAGTTTGCGACGAACCCCAGGTTCCACATGTCCTTGGGCAGCAGCCGGCCCGTCTGCCGGACGATCTCCTCCAGCGCCTTCGCCCGCTTCGGCCGTGCCTTCAGCCGCGGAGCCAGCGCCGCCCGCACGTCCTCCGGAACCTCCAGCCGAGAATCCAGCGTCCCGTCATGCACGTCGCGGATGATCTGTTCCTTGCAGGCATCTCCCGTTCGGGCCAGCTTGAGCTGCGTGGCGGGGTTGGCCGTGATCATGAACCCCACGTCCACCGCGGCAGCCAGCCGCATGACGGTGTAGTACCGGGTAGCCGCATCCTCGATCCGGGCGACGCAGGGCAGGCTCGCGTAGTACTTCCGCACGATTCGCTTTTGCATCGCGGCCATCAGCCCCGTGATCGCGCCGCACGGGACGCCGGACGGCGCGGTTTCCTCGTCCATCCGCGAGGTGACCTGGACGATCGGCTTCAAGAAGGCCTTCGGATGATCGACCAGGGCCTTCACGCCGAATACGTTCCAGCCCCGGCGATACTCCCTCAGGAAGGCCTCGGTCACCGGCACGTACTTGGGCCGGTCCGTGGTGCCGCTGCTCATCGCGAACATGAGCACCCTTTGCTTCGGGCCGAACAGGGCGCTCAGATCGCCGTTGCGGACTCGCTCCACGTACGGCGCCAGATCGTCATACCGCAGAATGGGAACGCGCTCCGCGAAATCGGCATACGTGCGGATGGTGCCAAACTTGTGTTCCCGCCCGAAATCGCTTTCGGCGTTCCGGCGGAGCTTGCCCATCAGCACTCGCGTCTGTGTTCGGGTGGCCCGCCGTGTCGCCCGCAGGAACCCCCTCAACACGTGCCTGGCGTGTGCTTTCGCGACTGTCGCCAGCAGGTAATCGATCATGGTTCGTGCTCGCTGCTTTGGACGCCCGCCCTGCTCTAACTCCTTACAGAACAATACGATGCGTGGCCTGCCCGCCCCCGGCGATCACTGCCCCGCCGACTCGCCCGGTCCCGAAGACGGCGTCGCAGTCTCCATATCGGCCACACCCAGGTCCTGGAGTGCCATCTGGGCGGCCTTCTGTTCGGCCTCCTTCTTGCTGGGACCCCAGGCACTCGGAAACGTCCGACCGTTGATCGTCACGCACACCTCAAAGCACTTGCTGTGATCCGGCCCCTGCTCATCCAGAGATTCGTAATGCGGCGTAGCCGACAGGTGCTTCTGGGCGTACTGCTGCAACTGGGACTTATAGTTGTTCTGGTGCGCGGACGCCGCCGCTTCCTCGATGTACGGCCCCATGTTCTCCAGGATGAACGCCTTCGCCTGCTCAAACCCCGCGTCCAGGTACACTGCGGCGACGAATGACTCCAGCACCGCCGCTCGCAGTGAGCCCGGGACCCCGTTGGCCTCCGACATGCCCTTGCCCATTCGGAGAAGATCCGTAAGCCCAATGCTGTCAGCAACTTGTGCGCAAACCTTACGCGATACCACGGCTGACTTAATCTTCGTCAGGTCACCCTCCAGCCAGTCGGGGAACCGCTGGTAGAGGGCCTCGCAGACCACCAGTCCCAGGATGGCATCGCCCAGAAACTCCATTCGCTCGTTGCTCTCGAGGCGGGTGTTGGCAACGGATGCGTGGGTCAGGGCGGCGACATACAGTTCCGGGTTGCGAATAGCATACCCGGCCACCGCCCCCGCCCGTGCGAGAGACTCAGGGATCGTCACGACTTGTCCTTCACAGGCTTGTGGCGAAGAACGCGACCGTCGGGAACAGGCGCCCCCTTCGCCAAAAGCCGGTTTTTCAGGCCGATCCGGCGTCTTCCGGCAGACAGGCCGGATCGCCGCTCGACATGGTTACCCGATTATAGCTATCGGCCAAATCGTCGTACAGGTCGACTGGATCGCGTGGCCTCCCGCTCATCCGTGCGGCTGCCGCCCGCTTCAGGGGGTTGCCAGCAGGGTTGAGCGGCTGTAGACTGTCCGGTCTTTGGTGGGTGCGGCCCGCCGGCTTGCCGCCGCTCGGCGAGTGGGCAGAGAGACGGTAACTCAGCGTTTGTGTTGAGGTGAGGTATGCATTACCCCAGGCGAATCAGCAAGATCAAACGGGCGCGAAAGCAGGGTTTCCGGGCCCGGATGCGGACCGCGAACGGCCGCAAGCTCATCAATCGCAAGCGCCGCGACGGCCGTCACCGAATCAGTATCGTTTGAACCCGCCCGACAACCTCGCGAGGCTGACCCTGGCGCGGCCGGGGCCTCCTCAGCCATGCTCCTGCAAGTGCCTCCTATCGCGCGTAGTCAATGGGAACGGACCACCGATCGGGGACCGAGATAGTCCCGGCGCGCCGGGATCGGTCAAGCGGAGCGGTACCAAGATAGGGATCTCGGTCAAGGGGCCAGGATCGGTCCGGCGCGGCGTCCGCCCCACTACGCCCGAGCCGCCGCAGCCACGTCTGTCGCCCGATCCGTGGCCTCCCAGGTGAAGTCAGCGTCCGTACGTCCGAAGTGTCCGTGGGCCGCCGTCTTGCGGTAGATCGGGCGCAGCAGGTCCAGGTACTGAATGATGCGGCCGGGAGTCAGGGGGAAGACCTCCCTTACGGCTCTCTGCAGTGCCGCGTCCGCCACCCGGCCCGTGCCAAACGTACTGACCAGTACGCTCACCGGTTCGGCCACGCCGATGGCATATGCCAGTTGGACCTCGCACTCCTGGGCGAGCTTGGCGGCCACGATGTTCTTGGCGATGTGCCGCGCCATGTACGCCGCCGACCGGTCCACCTTCGAGGGGTCCTTTCCGGAGAACGCGCCGCCGCCGTGCCGTCCCCGTCCGCCGTAGGTGTCCACGATGATCTTTCGTCCGGTCAGGCCGCTATCGCCGTGCGGGCCCCCGACGACAAACCGGCCCGTCGGATTGATGTGGAACGTGATCCGGTCGGACCAGAGGCCGGGCGCCTCCCGCTCCACGACCGGGCGTAGAATCTTCTCGATGATCTCGCGGCGGGCATCTTCGGACATGTTCTGCGTCCGAGGGTCGACCGCCGCTTCCGTGTGCTGCGTGGAAAATACAATGGTGTCGATCGCCTTAGGCGTGCGGTCCTCATAGAGCACGGTGACCTGCGATTTGGCATCCGGTCGCAGCCACGGAATGCCGCCGCTCTGCCGAATCAGGGCGTGGCGTTCCACCAGGCGGTGAGACAGGTGGATCGGCATGGGCAT
>CAZBFW010000486.1:0-3947 GCA_964491135.1 uncultured Phycisphaeraceae bacterium
TGGTGGGCGGGGCGTGCTTGGTGGCGGCGGACTTTCTGGCTATCATAGCGGCCGCTGCGGACTCGGTATCGTAGTGACCGAGCGAGTGTGAAATGTTGGACGCGGGGCGTGCCCGCAAGCGGGCAACCCATTGGAACAGATGACCTTATACCCTGAGAGCTCTCGGTTATGAATCTGCTAGCCTACAGTTTCCTGCAGGGCGTCCTGCTGGTGATCTTGTTTGTGGTGTGCCTTCTGCTGATCGGGATCGTGCTTCTGCAGAAGGGCAGGGGCGGCGGGCTGGCGGGCGCGTTCGGCGGCGCCGGTGGCGGTGGTGGTGCGTTCGGTGCCAAGACCGGCGACGTCTTCACCATCATCACGGTCGCTCTGGCCCTGGTGTTTCTGATGCTGGTGGTTGTGGGCAACTGGGTCTTTTCGCCGCCCAAGGCATCGACCACGGCCAAAACGGTCACCACGCCGACCGGCGTTCCGGCGGCACCGGAAGGGATGACTCCGCCGGCATCCGAAGAGGAATCCGGATCCGGTCAGCCGGCCGAAACGGATCAGCCGGCCGAAACGGATGACGAGGCGTCGTCTGCGCCCGACGACGAGACGCCGACCGAGGCGCCTGCGGCGCCGGAAGCGGAAGACACGCTCCCGGCAGACCCTGCGACCGAAGAACCCGCGCCGTAGGGTGCAGCGGGGCCGAATCGCCGTGGTGTTGTGGTGTTTCGCGTCCGTCGCGATCTTCGCCGCCCGGGTGTGCAACGGTTCGATCGGCTCGAAACCTGCGGTTCGGGATTCTACGACATCAGGTGGCCTGACGCATGATTCGATCGATGACGGGCTACGGTATGGCCCAGCAGTCGTGCGACGGAGTCTCGTGGTCGCTTGAGCTGCGGAGCCTGAACAACCGGTACCTCAAGGCCGCCATTCGCCTTCCGGAGCCGTTCCAGTTCCTCGAAGCGGACGTGGACAAGCTGCTGCGGACTCGGGTGAACCGGGGCAGCCTGACGTATCTGCTGCGAGTCCGGGACGAAAGTCCGGACGCAGCCGTTCCGGTGAACCGCGCAGCCCTGCAGAGCTACCTGGAGCAGGTTCAGCACGTGACGCCGCCTCCGGGCGTGCAGGTGGTGGTGGATCTGGCCACGCTGGCGGCCCTGCCGGGCGTCTGCCAGGCGCCCGCACTGGATGACTCGATGAAGGAAGCGGCGTGGGAAACGATCGCAGGCCTGACGAACCAGGCCTTGGACGAGTTGGTTGCCATGCGGCGGCGGGAGGGCGAGTCGCTGCGAAGCGATCTGCTGGGGCAGTGCCGGGCCATTCGCGAGCACCTTCAGGTCATTGCGGAGCGGGCCCCGGTTGTGGTGGACGAGTACCGCGTCAAGTTGCAGGAGCGGGTGAACAACCTGCTGCGCTCGGCCGAGCTGACCCTGCAGGAAGATTCGCTGGTGCGCGAAGTGGCCCTGTTCGCCGACCGGTGCGACATCAATGAGGAGATCGCCCGGCTGAGCTGCCACCTGGAGCAGTTCAGCCAGGCCTGCGACTCCCCCGAGCCGGCAGGACGCAAGCTGGATTTTCTCGCCCAGGAGATCCTGCGGGAGACCAACACGATCGGCAGCAAAAGCAACGACGCCGAAATCACCCGGCACGTGGTGGACATCAAGAGCCTGGTGGATCGGCTGAAGGAGCAGGTTCAGAATGTCGAGTGACGGCGCCGGCGGATCGCCAAAGGGAAAGGTCATCGTGATCAGCGGTCCGTCGGGCACCGGCAAGACCTCGATCTGCAACGAACTGCTCCGGCGGCTGCCCGGCGCGGTCTGGAGCGTGTCGGCCACGACCCGACCTCCGCGCGGTGATGAGGCCGACGGATCGGCGTATGAATTCATCAGCCCGCAGGAGTTTGCCCGCCGCGAGCAGGCGGGTGATTTCCTCGAGACGGCGGAATACGTGGGCCACCGCTACGGCACGCCGGCCGGCCCGGTGCGTCAGGCCGTCGAGGCCGGCCACCACGTCATCATGGAAATCGAGGTGCAGGGCGGACTGCAGGTGGCCCGGCGGATGCCCGAGTCGGTGCGCATCTTCGTCCTGCCGCCGGACATGGAGTCGCTCAAGGCCCGCCTGGCGGGCCGGCGGACGGAGTCGGAAGAGATCATGAAGCGCCGTCTGGAGAAGGCCGACGGCGAGATTGCCTTTGCCCGTGACAGCGGCAAGTACACGTACTTCGTCATCAACGACGTGCTGGACGATACCGTCGAGGAGATTCTCGATATCGTCCGCAAGGAGATGGAAACCGAATGATCGAAATCCTCAAGGATGACCACATCATCCGGAAGATCGGCGGTCGCTTCAAGCTGACCGCCCTCATCCAGCGCCGACTGGTGGAGTTGATGCAGGGCGCCCGCCCCATGGTCGAGACTCGCGGCCTCACCGACATGGAGGTTGTGGTCAAGGAGATCATGGAAGGCAAGATCGAGCCCGTTCTGGCCGAGGAAACGGCCGAGGCCGACGAAGATGCATTCGCCGTCTGACCCGGCGCCGGAACCTCTCCGCGGGCACGAGCTGCTGGTCATCGTCAGCGGCGGCATTGCCGCCTACAAGACCTGCACCCTCGTCTCACGCCTGGTCCAGCGCGGCGCCGGCGTGACGGTGGCCATGACCGAGGCCGCCACTCGCTTCGTGGGACCGGCGACGTTTCAGTCTCTTTCCGGCCGCCGCGTGCTGACCAGCCTGTGGGTGGCCGAGTCGGACTTCGACGCGCAGCACATCCACCTGACGGAACGGGCCGACCTTGTGATCGTGGCCCCCGCCACCGCGAACCTGATCGCCAAGATGGCTCAGGGTCTGGCCGATGACCTGTGCAGCACCCTGCTCGCCTCCATCGGGCCGACACCGGGGCAGGGCGGCACCCCCGTGATCGTGGCTCCCGCCATGAACTCCCGTATGTGGGCCAACCCCTTCGTGCAGGCCAACGTCACCCGCCTGCGCGAGGCGGGTTACACGCTCGTGGGCCCGGACGAAGGCTGGATGGCCTGCCGTGCGACGGGCATCGGCCGAATGTCCGAGCCGGACACGCTGCTGGGCCGCATCGAGTCCGCGCTTCACAGATAGGCTGTGGGCTGTGGACTGTGGACTGTAGGCCGTAGGCCGTAGGCTGTGGGCTGGGGACTCACCTTTCTCGACGCACCGGCCTTTTTTGAGGAACCGGCCTTTTCTGTGGGACAGGCCTTTTCTGTGGGACAGGCCTTTTTTGTGGGACAGGCTTTTTTTGTGGGACAGGCTTTTTTTGTGGGACCGGCCTTTTTTGTGGGACCGGCTTTCCAGCCGGTCTCCCTCCTTCGAGTCTCTAGTCTCTAGTTTCGAGTTCTCTAGTGTCTGTGGGACCGGCCTTTTTTGTGGGACCGGCTTCTTTTGTGGGACCGGCTTTCCAGCCGGTCTCCCTCGCCCCCAGGTTTTCTCACCTTCGCTGCTGGCGGACCCGATCGATCGCCTCCCGCAGCTCTGGGGGCATGTACAGCCCGTCGATCCCCTCGATATCCGCCAGGGCTTCGAGCGTTCGCTGGAGACGGGTGCCGGCATCCGCCGTGGAATCCACGAAGAGCACTGATCGCCCCCTGATTCGGCAAAGCCCACCACCCTCGCCTCCCAGCGGGGCCAGGCGGACCAAAACCCCCAGTTTGTCACATGCGGCAAGGCATTCTTCAAGCTGCGCAGACTCATCCATAGGATCGGGCACCCTTTCAAGTCCGACTGGCTGGTGTGCCGATATCACGTGCGACCACCGTATGTTACCTGCCCGATTCCGGAGGTCTACGTGACACAAGCAATCGCCCCAAAGCGATGCCCAGGCAATGACTCGTCCGCGCCACCTCCCTCGCCGGATGATGCCGCCTGCATCGCCGCCATGCGAGATGAGATGCGCCAGCTCCACCGGCTGACCGTTCTGGGCACCGCGGCCGCGACCATCG
>CAZBFW010000487.1:0-3929 GCA_964491135.1 uncultured Phycisphaeraceae bacterium
CTCGTACGTCCGGTTGCCAGATCATGACTTCGGATCAGCCAGTCCCGGCCCGCGACTCCGACACCTTCCGGCCGGGAGCCGCGTGGACCGGACGACTCCAGAATGCGGCCAGCACGCCGGCCGTACCCACCGCAACGTATTCCAGCGGCAGGGCCCGGAGAAACACGGTGGGCGGCACGCTGGCAATCTCCGCGTACGGCCCCTGGCCCTGAATCCGCACCATCGTCCAGAGGTATCCGATGATACACACGAGGGGTACGGTCAGACAACCGGGCAGGGGAGTTTGCACAGGAAACCAGCGATGCGCCGCGTAAGAACCCACGAAAAACGCGACCACGACCGCGAAATACACCTGTCCCTGCTGAATCGACCGAGATGCGTCTCCCGCCGCGAGCAGGCGGATCAGAACCAGGGCCAACGCGATGACCACCACGCCGTGCATCAGGCTGACCCGAAGCCGGGCGCCTCCGTCGGGCTGCGTGGACTTCCCGACCAGCCGGCGCAGGCCGGGCATGTCCGCCACGCACATGGCCGACAGTCGGGCGTCACCCATCGCGTCCGACTCGCCACGCCCGAAGCACCACCGCATCACCAGGCCGGAAGTGATCATGGCGACCAGCAGAACGGCAAACCAGATAACGGCCTCCACGGCAAATTCCAGGCACAGCAGCCGACGCGGGCCGGGTTCCTCCGTGAACATCAGCAGGTAGCCGGCGGACCGGCCCCTGAGGTTGGCGGCGGCCAGGCCGATGGCCACCGCAAACGTTCCCGCGTCCGGCAGCTTGCGGCCCACGGCCGCCGTCGCCAGACCCGCCACGACAACCGCCAGAGCGACCATTTCAACAAAGACATGCGGCCAGGTACCCTCCGTGATCTGGACCACCCCGTGGGGATCCACCGGGCTGATGGCCATCCAGCCCACCGTTCCGAAGACGGCGATGGCGCCGCCCCACGTGGCGAGCGTGGCCAGCTTGTCCGGCCATCGCAGGCGGGGATACGGGCATGTCGGCTGAACGGTCATGAGCAGGGCTCGCGGCGTATCGCGTTTCGAGTTACGGTGCGTCCGGGGCCTCGATGGCCGTCGGGTCCGAATCGGGCTTCTTCTCGGTTGGCAACGTCGTTGGTGTCGGCGGGGCCGGCGGTTCGGGCGGGACCGGCGTTGGCCGAGCCTCGGCGCCCTGGGCTGCCTGCACAACAATGTCGACGTCCATGGTTCGCGGCACGCGGTGTACGATCGCCGCCGTCCCATCGGCGTATTGCTGGAATGCGAGCATCTGCGTTTCGTATGCCGGTTTCAGTTCCGGCTCGGCGACCTCGCCGGCTTTCTCGCGAAAACGGTCCAGCTCCCGGTACCATCGGTCCTTTCGGTCGAGGGCGGCCTGCAACGTGTTGACGGCGGCGGCGGTGGTCAGCGGGCCGATGGCGCTCATGTCGCATCCGTCCCGCAGCATCATGGACAGGAACGGCTTGATGCCCTGCACGCCGGTGCCCGTTTTCTCTCCAATGGTGAAGCCCACTCCCCGCACGTCCGGCACGTTCTCGATCCGCAGTTCATACTCGTAGAACCGCGCCGGCGGCCAGTACATCGCCAGGGTGTTCCGCCGATCCGGAATGTACCAGGGCAGCGGGATTCCCTTCAGCGAGATCACCAGCGTGTTTTCGTCCGGCTTGCTGGCCGTCGCGGTGCCCACGGTCGCATCCGCGAGATCGCCGTTCCAGTCGGCCCGGATGAGGAACTGCTGGGGCTCTGCCTGCCACGCTTCCAACAACGCGTTCGTCGCCACGGCGGCGGCCACGGGAGTCGGATCAATGCCGTTCGTTGCGTTCAGGCGAAGCAGGGCACTGGTCGGGTGCGCGGCTCGGTACTCGCCGGATGCGGTGTGCCAGTCCAGGACGGGCGCCTCGCACTCCTCGGCTGTCTTGCGCACGGCCGCCGCGTAATCGCCCACGACGCGCTCGTATCCGATGTCGCGCAAATCCGGTCGCATGGAGGTGTCCGGAGACAACGGCGTAACCACCCATACGCGTGCCCCCAGTCCCTTGCTCTTCCGAATTAACTGATCCAGGTCTGCCTTGAACAGCTCGATCTGCGCCGGGTCCGGCGGCTGTGCCCCGGGGTCTTGCGGCCCGAACGCCAGAACCACGACCGTGGGGGAGAAGGCCGCCACTCGCTCGTCAAAACCGGCCAGCCCCTCGGAGACCGTACCCGCCGGACCGGACCGCTGGTGCAGGAACCACGTTTTGAGGTCCGGATAGCGCACGCGTACGAACATCTCCGCCTGGGATCCGAACGACGGAGGCTCAACCGACCGACCGCCGTAGAAGATCACCCGGTCGCTGTCCGTCAACGTGAACGCACCGTGCGCGACGGACGCGGGAATGATCACAACCGCCGCCAGCAACAGCCCATACGCCGTTCTCATGATCCTGTCTCCCGCGGCTTGTACCGCTCCAGCAGTGCCTTCATCTGCCGCACCGCCTCCCGCATACCCACGAGCACCGCCCGCGAAACGATGGAGTGCCCGATGTTAAATTCCGAGAAACCCCGCATGGACGCAATGGGGCCGATGTTGCGATAGGTCAAACCGTGTCCGCCATGCACTTCCAGACCCAGCGAATGGCCCAACTCGATTCCCGCCCGGAGGTCACTGACCGCCTTTTCAAAAGCCGCGGCATCCGCGGCGTGGGCGTATGCCCCGGTCCAGAGCTCCACCGCCTCGCATCCGACGTCGCGAGAAGCCCGGATCTGATCCGCCACCGGCTCGATGAAGGCCGAAACGACAATGCCTGCCTCGTGCAGCCGGCTCACCGCGCCACGAACCCGGTCGCGATGCCGGACCACGTCCAGCCCGCCTTCCGTGGTCAGCTCCTCCCGACGCTCCGGAACCAGCGTGGCCTGGTCGGGCTTGACCTCGCGGGCGATGTTCACGATCTCATCCGCGACGGACATCTCCAGGTTCAGCTTCACCCCGACGGTCTGGCGCAGCAGGGCCACGTCCCGGTCCGCGATGTGACGGCGGTCTTCCCGCAAATGCACCGTAATGCCGTCGGCCCCGCCCAGCTCCGCCTCCACGGCGGCCCAGACCGGGTCCGGCTCGTCCGTGCGCCGCGCCTGCCGAACGGTCGCCACGTGGTCAATATTCACACCCAGCCGTGCCATCGATCACCATTCCCGCGGGTGGACGCAGGGGTCTTGCCCCGCACCCGGCGGCTCCGCGGCCCTCGGACGGCCATTATAGGTGTGTCGGTGGGTGTGTAAATGCAGCGGTGAGGCTGCCTTGGCAAGCGGCACAGCGAGTGCTGCCCGACGGGTCGTTCCGTGTTGCTTCGCCCCCGGGGAACCGCGCCGCGCGGCACCGTCAGCCGGCTTCGTCGGGCTCGATCGTGACGGTCAGACTGCACGCGGCGAACTGCTCCTGGATCAGCTCGGCCCGCTCCTTGTGCGTAACCATCAGAAGGGTGATGCCCGTCTCGTGGGCCTCCAACGTACGATGGATGGCCTCTTCCCGCGACAAGGGCGTCAGCTTGACGATGGCGCTGATGACGTACGTGAACTCGTTCACGTCGTCATTGTGCAGCAGCACCTTGTAGGGAGGCAGCAAACGAGGCGCCACGCGAGTCGGCTGCTGCTCGGTCGCGACGGCACCGGCCGTGTCGTCGCCGTGCCTCTCCGCAGGCGGCTCGGGTGGGTGATCGCTTTGCGAGTTCTCCGGCATCGCAAGAAACCTCTCGGCGGTCGGGCCCTGTCCCGCGATGTCGCCCCGCCCCGCCACCTGTTAGGATAGGCATTCCCCGGGTCCTGGGCAAGATGCTGGACCCCCGTTCCCCGCCCAAGCCGGGCCGGTCCCTTATCCGGCAGGGGCGTCCACCAGCGAAACCGTTACTCGCTTCTGGGCGGTGAACTCCCGACCTGTCAGCCAGTCGCGAAA
>CAZBFW010000488.1:0-3929 GCA_964491135.1 uncultured Phycisphaeraceae bacterium
GCAGCAGGCAGGCGGCCAGCTTGTAGGTGTCGGCCAGGCCGATGCGGTCCAGGTCGCGCTGCACCAGTGTCCGGTTCATGCGCCGGGTGATGTCATGGAGATCCAGGGTCAGCCGCTCGTCTTGGCCGATGAGAATGACGAAGTCCGTCGGCATGTTGATCATGTACCAGGCCGAGGCGTGCGGGTACACGGTCAGAAACGTGCGAATCAGCACCTTGAGCTGGTCGGGCGTGATGCCGCTGATGGGTACCCAGGCGGCGGCAACGCCCCCGCACGCCAGGCGGTCCTTCATGAGCCGAAAGTACCCGGCGGTGTACAGGTTCCCGTTGTCGCGGTACTGGATGCTGGTGATGTCGGTGACGATCACGTCGTAGGGGTCCGGGGCGACGTGGAGCCAGGCCCGGGCATCGTCCAGAATCAGACGGAAGTTGCCGCCATCGCGGTCGGGGCCGACCAAGCCGAGGTTCTCCGACTCGAACAGCCGATAGGTCCGCGGAACACAGGGTTCGATCTCCACGCAGTGAACCGTGACTCCGTGAAGGGTCATCGAGTAGGACGTGCCCCCCGTGCCGAAGCCCACGGTCAGCGATCGCTCCGGATTGGGATGGAGCAACAGCGGCAGGTGCGCCAGCATCTTCTGGTCGGTGACGATCTGGTCGTACGTGCCGGCCACGGACTTGCTGTCGACAAACAGCGTGCGATGAGAATCTTCGCCCAGGCCGTACTGCGCCACGTGGACGGTCGCGCTGGGGCCTTCGGCATAGCTCAGGATGATTTCGTCGGGCAGGTGCGACGGTCGATAGAAACGGATATCGCCCGGGACGGACGCCACGAGCAGGGCAAAGACGCCCGCCCCCAGCGGCGTGAGGGCGTATCCGCCCACCGACTGGCGACCGGCAATCAGGTCCGCCGCTGCCGCAATCAGCACATTGAGGGCGGCCAAGCCGAGCAGTGTGCCCCGCAGCCCGAGAAAGGGAATCAGGACCAATCCCGTAACCACGGTACCGGCGATCGTGCCGATCGCGTTCCAGGCGTAGAGCCTTCCCACCACCGTGCCGGCCTGCGAAACGGAGACGGTAAACACGCCCGCCAGCAGGGGAAGCGTCATGCCGATCAGAATGCCCGGCAGCAGCGCTACGCCCAGGGCCATGACGTATTCCATGCGGAAGATCCACGCTTCCGAAGCGTTGGTCTGCATGATGTTCACCCCGATGGCCAGGGGTACGGCGCCGATGGTCAGCGGGGCGAACAGAGCCAGAGCCAGCTGCACGAGCACCAGCGCGCGGAGTGAATCCGTCCCCCGCCGCAGCAGGCGGGCGGCCACGGCGGCCCCGACCGCCAGGCCGGTCAGGTACACGGTCAGGATCATCGTGAACACGTAGACGCTGTTAAGGGTGAACACCGCGAGCAGCCGGACCCAGGCAATTTCGTAGGCCAGGGCCACAAAGCCGGCCACGGCCGCGACGATCAGGGCGAAGCGACCTCGTGAATCAAGGCGGGCCGGCCGGCCGACGGGCCCGCGAACCGCGGCGGGCGGTTCCGCATCGGTCTCCCTGCCCAGGCGTGCAGCAAGCAGGGCAAGCGCCACGGCCAGCCCATTGCCCGCAACGGCGCAGAGCAGAGTGTTGTTCACGCCGATCCGGCGGATCAAAACAAAGCCGGCCAGCGCGGCGCCCAGCACAGACCCGATCGTGTTCACGGCGTAAAACCGGCCGAACCCGACACCGATGGAACCGGCCCAGCGCGAGACGAGCCGGGCCATGGCCGGGGCCGTGGCGCCGATCAGCGTGCTGGGAATGCCCACCGCCACAAAGGTCAACCCGAACCGGATGAGGTTGGAGCCGAACCAGCCCGGTGCGAGCGTGCGGTGAATGGTGTGGAACGCTTCCAGGATCGACGGAACCATCCAGGCGCTGAGAAGTCCCAGCAGGCCGATGCCCAGTTCGATGCCGGCATAGAAGTGCACCGGCCGCCGGCTGCGGTCGACCGGGCGGCCGAACAGCCGGGCGCCCAGCGCCAGGCCGGCCAGGAATGCCGACACCACGGCCGCCACGCTGAAGGTCGTGACCCCGAAGACCAGGGTGAGCATCCGCTGCCAGACGATCTGGTAGATGAGGGCCGAGGCGCCGGAGATGAGAAAGCACACGTAGAGAAGAAGAAGGCGGCGGTTCATCGTGGGCAGATTGTAGCGGGAATCGGGAGGGAAAGGCAAAAAGAGGAAGGCACGGAGGCATCCCGGCGCGCCGGGACACGGAGGGACGAAGTTGCAGGTTCAAGGGAGCAGCGTGCGACGTCGCTTCTTCTGCAATGGGGGACAGGCTTTCCAGCCGGTCTGACGGTCTGCGAGGAGTCCAGGGAGCAAGGAATCCAGCGATCGAGTCGGGCGCGTCCCAGGAGAATCGCAGGAACGCAAGAATGCAGCAAGGCGAACAGACTGACCGCTCGGTGTCGAATGCCGACATGCCCATCCCGATCTGCATCGGGACGGGGCGCGGCACCCTGCGCCCTTGATCCCTTGGTCCCTCGATCCCTCAACAAAAAGCCCGCCCGTTCCCGTGAGTGCGGGGGCGGGCGGGCGAGCATCATCCTGGCCGGGATCGAACAGCGACTAGAACGCGGTCTGGAAGTACGACCAGTCTTCCAGGTCCACGTCGTTGTCGCGATCGATGTCGGCCGCGTCAAACTGGGCTGCGCTGCAGCCGGCCGGCGGCGTGTTGACGTTCGGCCCGTTGAGACAGTTGCCGATCACGTTGTAGTCGTCGAGATCGACGTCGCCATCCACTTCCGCGTCGCCCATGGTGACCGTATCCACGGTCGGCGGACGCAGCTTCGTCGGCACCAGGTTCAGCGACTCGCGATAGCCGATGCCGAACTGGCCCACCAGCCCCGGAATTGAGGTGTAGCTGTACACCTGGCCATCATACTTGCCTACCACGGCGCCGGTGGTGCCATTGTAGTTGATACTGATGCGGTGCCAGCCCGAGGGCACACCGACCATGTTGATGCTGGCGATCACCGTCCATGCGGCGGGCGTGGCCGGGCCCGGGCTGCTATCTCCGCCGGCCTTGGCATCCACCAGCTTCATGCTGATCAGGTTGGCGCTGTCTTCCTTCTCGAAGATCCAGCCCAGGCCGGTGTTGCCGTTGGCGGTCACAACATCTCCGAACAGCAGGCCGGACGGATCCGGGAAATTGTAGACCGGATCGATGGTTCCCATCAGCCCGTAGGTCGTGCTCTCGGCACCGCCCTCGCCGTACGGCGTGGTGTCGATGTACACGTACAGGTCAAAGAATGAGCCGGTGAAGACATTGTCACCGGGGACGATGTTAGCGCCTCCTGCCGGGTCCCACGCGACCGTGCAGTTGCCGCCTTGCGGCGAGGCCGGGATCGCGTTGGGATTGGCCGCGCTCGACACCGTCGGGTTAATCACCTGGGCTCCCACGAATGAGCCGCGGGTCAGGCCGGGCACCGGCGTGCCCACTGCCAGGGCGTCGACGTCAAACACGGTGTAGGCGGTCACGATGGAGCCCAAGCCGAGGTTGCTGGTCCCCGGCGTCCAGCGGCGAGCGCCGAAGTCCCGGCCGTTGTTGTCGGTGTCCCAACCATCCAGGTACCGCGACCAGGACAACTCGCTGCCGGTGGTCATGGCGAAGTTCGCCCAAATGCCACCCTCGGCCGGCGAGACGGCCACCGGTCCCTTGTTCCGTTCGTAGATCACCGTATCCAGCACGTTGCCGGTGTTGTCCACCAGTTGCACCGCCTCGTTGTCGTTTTCCATCTGATCGTTCAGAGGAATGACCAGATCCACGTTGGGAACGTTCACCTGGCCGATGACGTAGAAATCACCAGCGGCCAGGATCGTGCCGGCCGGGATGCCGAAATCGAGATCGGAAGAGCACACGTCTGAACTCCAGTCACGAGATTCCATC
>CAZBFW010000489.1:0-3905 GCA_964491135.1 uncultured Phycisphaeraceae bacterium
CCAACCCGTACCAGAACCTGTCCATGGACTTCCGGTACTTCTTCTGCCGGAAGGTGATGTTCGTGAAGTACGCAGTGGCGTTCGTCTGCTTCCCCGGCGGGTTCGGCACCATGGACGAGTTCTTCGAATCCATGACGCTCATTCAGACGGAGAAGACGGCGCGGTTCCCGGTCATCCTGATGGGCAGTGATTTCTGGTCTCCGCTCGTGCAGTGGATGCGGGAGTTCCAGTTGAACCGCAACGGCTTTATCAGCCCGGGCGACCTGGACCTGTTCACCATCACCGACGACATTGACCAGGCGGTGCAGATTATCGACGAGAACTACC
The DNA here is from genome assembly GCA_964491135.1 of uncultured Phycisphaeraceae bacterium. GTDB lineage: Bacteria > Planctomycetota > Phycisphaerae > UBA1845 > UBA1845 > JAFGJQ01. Next base: position 328 of record CAZBFW010000489.1, read on the forward strand.
GGGCAGAGGTGGATCGGCTGCTCTCGGAGGCCGAGTCCGTCCGGCAGGCCGCCAGTCGCCTGCTGACCGCTGAAGGCACCCACGCCGGCCAGCAGCCCCAGCCGCAGGCCCCCATCATTCGCCCGGACGGCTTTGAAGATCTCTCGCGGTGACGTACCGGGGACGGCGCAGGGCAACGTGGTCCCGTGACCGCGGGCGCCGCCTGCTCACTCATCGCAGTCCGTCTTCAAGAGCCGCAAGCCGGTGGCGGTAGAGATCAACGCGCTTGGCGAGTTCCTGTGCGGGCTCGGCCAGTGGACGGAGAATCTCCTCGTCGACCATGGCATCGATGTCGGAGAGGGCGGGGGGCTCCACGTCGCCCGAAGAGGGCCCGAGACCCGTTTCCCGCCGAACCCGCTGAACGAGCCGCACGGACCGGGCGTACAGAACGGCCAGCATGAAAAGCAGCACGGCCAGTGACGCGCCGAAGCCCTTCATCAGGCCGCCGGCACCAAGGGCCGTCACCACGGTCAGGCCGGCGGCGAGGCTCCCGACCACCGCGCCCTTGTTCAGCAGTTCCAGCCCGGCCCGGAGCAAGGGCTGCAGCAACGGGAACCAGATCAGAACGAACCAGACGAAGCCGCGAGCCAGAATTCCAGGCCGAGGCAGGCCCGCCAGACATGAAGCCAGCACGTCTTCGTCGGCGTTCTCCAGGCGTTCGCAGACCCGCCCCTCCAATCCGGCGGTCAGCGAGGCAGCCGACGGCCAGCGGATGTGACCAGCGAGAGATTCGGGGAGCCGTCGCAGGGCGGTCTGCGCCTGTGCGTGAACGGATTCCGCCCGATGAGCGGCGCTCCAGCCGCGAACCCGTAGCAGGTCGGCGGCCGGGGGCACGTTGCGTCCGGCCCCGCCGCCGGCCAGTCGGGCACCCAGCCAGTGCGTCACGCCGCGCAGGGGCCAGTACAGCACGGGTAGCACCGGCCACCGCTCGACGCGGCGCGCCATCACGTCCCGGGCAAGGTCCACGTCACTGCGGCCGACTCGGGCGAGACGCCGGGATACGGTGCTGCGGTAGTCGCCGTCGAACTCCCGGTCGCACGCGGTGCTCACGTCCGCCAGCAGCGTGTCCAGGTGGTGGAGTGCTCCCTCGAGGTCGTAGTGGGCTCGCAGGGCTTCCAGGTTGGCGGCGAGTTCGGCGGTTTCGTTGTCCTGCTTGAGGCGACGGATTTCCACGGCGGTCAACGGGGCCAGCAGGCTGTTTCGCAAGCGGTCGAACTCTGCCTCGGCCCGCCGTGCCAGGTCACGGAGAAACGCCTGCTCCGCATCGGTGAGAACGCCGGTCCGGCTGCCCGTCCAGCTCTCGGTGACGGCCGCCGCGAACTCCTGTGCCGCGACGAAGCGGGCGGCCAGCGCGAACCGGTGATCCGCCGCCACAGGAAGGTCGACGGAGCTCAGGCAGCGGTCAAACCATTGGTTCACTCGCGACCAGAACCGGGCGGGGCTGTCCCCGTTCGTCTCGTCGCGCAGCGTCAGGTCCAGCTTGTTCAGCACGCAGAAGACGCTGGCCGGATCCCGTGCGACGGACGGCCGGATGTCACCCAGTGCCCGGTCGTCGCCTTTTTTGGGATCGAAGACCCAGACCACGCGGTCGACGCGTTCCACGGCTCGTGCGACCGTATCAAGGTGCTCGTGGAACACGCTGTCGATGTCGGGCAGATCCAGGAGGACCAGGTTCCGCAGCATGGACACGTCATGGGTCACCGCGTGACAGGCCAGGTGTCCGGCGTCCGAAGGAGCGAACCGTCGGTGGAGGGCGTCCGCTGCCTCGCGGTGGACGTAGGCGATGGGCTGATACGTGCCCCGGCCAACGACCTCCCGGTCAACGGAGATTTCCGCACCGGCCAGGGCGTTGATGAGCGTGGACTTGCCCGCGTCCTTGCCGGCCAGAACCGCACAGACCACCAGATCGTCCCGGTTGCGCAGCGACGCCCCCTGTTGCATCGCGACGGGCGGCCGGGCAAACAGCTCGGCCAACTCGCGATTCAAACGAGCGAGGGCCTCGGACGGGCTGCCGGTCGGTTCGGTAATCATAGCCGGCCTCCGGTTGTGCCATAGTCCCGAGTCGTCTCCAATGCCTTCCGCAGTTCCGGGTTCGCATCCAGCGTGCGCTGTCGGGCCGCGTGGAGGGTGCTCGCTACTGCCGCCCTCGCCTGACGGCGGAGCCCCTCGCGGTACGCGTCCACTGCGGCGTCCAGCGCTCGAGACTCCCGGGTGCCGCGAATGACGTTGTAAAGTCGGACGAACGTCCGCGCGCTCACGCCCCCGATGGCACCTCCGAGGACGGCATCAAGCCAGAGCGAGGCGCCGCCGGTCAGCACGGCCATGGCCACGCTGAACGCCAGCCCCATGCCGGCGCCGACCACGTTCACCCGGATGCTGGCGGCTTCCGTCTCCACCTTTTCTTTGAACTGCTGCAACGCCACCACGCACGGCTCAACCAGGAGGGCTGCCTCGGCGTCCAGGTCGTGGGTCAGCGAGGCGGGATCGATGATGGTCTCCGCCGAGGTGCCGGCCTCGCGCCAGAAGCGGCTCTGCCGGGCGCGGTTCACCAAATCGCGGGCGGTCTGGTCGGCCATGCGGCGGAAGTACTCGGCGCCGCGCTGCTCCGCGGACGCCTCGTCGGAGAGCCCGTCTTGCCGGGGCGTGTTCGGCGAGGGAGCACCGAGGATCGGCATCCATCGCGTGACCCGGCCTACGGAGTGCCCGATCGACTCGCCGGAGCGTCGCACCACGCGCCACCAGGGGGAGAGGTGCTCGCGCAGGCCCGGCGTGAGAAACGCCTCGGTGAGAATGGCCTGCCGGCTGGGCAGGTGCTCGGCCACCGCCGCGAGGTCGTTTTCCAGTTCGCGCAGGCGGGCCTGGCGGTTGGCGTTTTCGTTGAGCACGCGGGAGGCTTGCTCCGCCAGAAGCCGGCGCAGGCGGTGCGGGCGGCTTTCGCGGCCCGCCGTGTCCGAAGGGGCGGCGGTGCGTGCCAGCCAGCCAAGGCAGCGCTGCACATCCTCTTGGGCCAGCGCCCGGAAGCCCCGTCCGTGTCGGTATTCGAGCACGACGGCGTCGGCGTCCAGTCGCTCGGCCTGTTGTCGCAAGGTTTCCTGATCCTCTTCGGAAAGGAGCACCGGCCGTTCGTTGAAATTGAACACCACCAGGCGGGCGATGCCCCAGCGATCCAGCTCGTGCCGCAATTGTTCGAACGTCTTGCGGTCGAAAAACCGTTCCGGGTCGGCCATTACAAATACGAAATCAAACCACGGCAGCAGTTGGCGGGCCAGGTCGCCCTCGCGGGCGGCGGAAACGGTGGTGAAATCCGGCGTGTCGAACAGAAGCACGTGCTGCAGCCCGGGCGCATTCACGCGGGTGACGAAGACGGAATCGGCAGCCCCTTCGGTGCAATCGCCCGCCGTCAGTTCCTGTCGGCGCAGACCCGGAAGCAGCCCGTCCTGCTGCAGCCAACGCTCGACCCGATCGTGCAGGGCGGCGGGACAAGCCAGCACCACGCCCCTTGTGGTGTGCGACGCCATGGTCACCGTGCTGATGTGCTC
>CAZBFW010000490.1:0-3899 GCA_964491135.1 uncultured Phycisphaeraceae bacterium
GATAATGAGCGGTGACTGGAGTTCAGACGTGTGCTCTTCCGATCTCAGCGCGCCTTTCAACTGCAGGTTCTCGTCCTGCAGCTCCCTCACCTTGATCGTCAGATCGGCATTCTGTTGTGTCAGCGTCGAAATCTCTTCCTGGTCCTGGGCACACCCGGCCATAATCACCGTCATGCCGACCACCAGCCCGACCAGGCCTCGCATGGCTCGATTCATCATGCATCTCCTTGTCAGAGGGACCCAACTCGACCGACCCCGCGCGCCAACCGGGGTCGATTGCGTAACTGATACCACCGTAATGGCCGGCTCGCAATCCCCCGCTGGCCGGTCGTTGCCGTTTTCGTATCATACGACGCCCCGGGCAGCCCGAGCCCGGGAGTCCGAAGGAACCTGCGGAGCTGCAGCGCATGATGACCCACGGCCTCATCTTCGACATGGACGGCGTGCTGGTGGATTCCGCCGGGCCGCACTGGCAGAGCTGGAGACAACTGGCCGAGGAGATCGGCCGGCCCATCACCGAGCCGCAGTTTCAGGCGACGTTCGGCCGGCAGAATCAGGACGTCGTGCCGGCGCTGTTCGGCTATGACGATGCCCCGACCATTCGCCGGTTGAGTGATCGCAAGGAGGAACTCTACCGCGATCTGATTCGCCACGCCGTGCCGGCGGTGGACGGCGCGGTGGAGCTGATCCGGGCCTGCCATGCCGTCGGGTTTCGACTGGCGGTCGGCTCGTCCGGACCGCCGGAGAATGTGGACCTGGTCGTGGACGGGCTGGACATCCGCCGTTACTTCCAGACGCTCATCACGGCCCGCGAGGTCACCCGCGGCAAGCCGCACCCGCAGGTTTTCCAACTGGCCGCCGAGGGGCTGGGGCTTCCTCCCAGGCAATGCGCGGTCGTCGAGGACGCACCGGCCGGCGTGGAGGCGGCCCTGGCGGCCGGTTGCGCCGCGATCGCGCTGGTCGGGACGCACCCCGCCGACTCGTTGCGCCGGGCCCACCGCGTGGTGACGGCCCTGCGCGAGCTGTCGCCCGAGGCAATCGCGACCGTCATTCAGCAGGCCGCTACGGCCTGAGGCCGTACGTGGCGGGGAGGGTTGACGAGTTCGTGTTCTCGGCCGATTTGCAATGTCACTGCAAATCGGCCGATGGCCGTGCGTTCGCTCCCGGGCTACGACGGAATGCCGGTCGGCGGCCTCGTAAGGACGGCAGGGGGATTGACCTGCTGCTGGTGCTGGACCGGAAGATTCATCCGGTGGAGGTCAGGAAGTCCGCCAGCCCCCGGCGGGAGTGGGCCGGGCCGTTCTCCGCTTTGGAGCGGCTGGCCCCCGGCGCATCCGAAGGCGGCGTCGTGTGCCTGTGCCGGCAGCGCCTGCCGATCACAAAGACCATCTCCGCCATCCCGGCCGGGCTGGTATAATGGCGCGGCCAAAGCTCGAGTGCATACGAGAGCGTGTCAGTCGACCGCCTGCGGTCGAGGGCCGGCACTATTGGGTCCGCATGGGTTGCGTTCTCTGAACGTCGGGCGTCGGCCCTTTCACGGCGGCCCGGGGGGCCGGCCGGAGTTGTCCGCCGGACCGGACCGAGCCTCGCCTTTGCCCGGCGGCTCCGCGGGGGAGTCCAGCCAGCCCTTGCGGCGGAAATAGCGGAGCATGCCGAAGGCCAGCACCGCCATGAGGCACAGGGCAAATGGGTAGCCGAAATACCACGTCAACTCCGGCATGTTCCACGGCGACGCTTCCCACTGGAAGTTCATGCCATAGATGCTGGAGATGAATGTCAGCGGAATGAAGATCGTGGCGATGATCGTCAGCACCTTCATCACCTCGTTCATCCGCTGGCTCATGCTGGACAGATACAGGTCCATCAGGTCCGAGCCGAGCTCTCGGTACGCCTCGATGAAATCGATGACGCGGACGGTGTGGTCGTAGCAGTCCCGCAGGTACAGCCGCGTCTCGTCGGTGATCAGCGGGCTGGGGTCGCGCAGCAGCGAGTTCATGGCCTCCCGCAAGGGCCAGATCATCCGCCGCAGCGTCATCATGTCGCGCTTGACGTGGTGGACGCGAGAGGCGATCCCGCTGCTGGGGCGAGTGAGAATCTCGTCCTCGAAGGTCTCAAGCCGCTCCCCGACGGTCTCCAGCACGGGAAAGTAACCGTCGATGACCGCATCGATCAGACAGTACGCCAGATGGTCGGCCCCCGCCTGCCGCACGTGCCCGACCGCCTGCCGGATGCGCTCGCGCACCGGGTTGAACGCATCGCCCGGCCGGCCTTCCTGGAACGTCACCACGAAGTTCCTGCCCAGGAACAGGCTGAGCTGCTCGGTCTCCAGGCTCTCTTCGTACGCGGCCATGTGAAGCACCATGAACAGGTGCTTGGGGTAGTGCTCCACCTTGGCCCGCTGGTGGGTGTTCACCGCGTCTTCGACCGCCAGTCGATGCAGGTCGAGGATTTCGGCCAGCCGGGCCACCATCTGCACGTCGCCCAGCCCTTCCACGTTGATCCAGGTGACCGGCCAGTCGTCCAGGTACTTCCGCACGTCGTCGATGTCCCGGATGCTCTGCTCTACGCACCGGTCGGGCCCGTACGTGATGACCTGGATCACCGGCTTGGGCGCCGACGGGTCGGCCACCAGCGTGCCCGGCGCCGTACCGGGCGGGGGTCGTTTGCGACGTTTCCTGGAGGGCATTTCTTGGGACTCCGCAGTGAATGAGCACCTCGAACGGATGGCACTGGGTTGAGATTGTACCCTCGCCAGCACCGGTGGGCGACCGGCCCGCGCGGTGATTTCCCGCGGCAGTTGCCTCGGGCAGCCTGCCGGCCGCCGCAACGGGAGCGCCGTGAACGGGACACGGCGGCGTTGAAGATCCGTGGAGCTCATCGGCCGGACAGACCACGAAGGAACTCTCAACCTGGCGGGCGGCCGTTCGTATAATGGGGCGGCGGCGTGTCCAAACCCAGACAAGCCTGCCTGTGCTTCCGTGCCGGGTTCCGGGATCCGGGTTCCTGATCACTGGGCAACGCATGAGTGGCAGATATGCGTGGATCATGGGTTCCCTGATTCTGCTGGCGGTGCTGGTCGCCGCCAATTGCTCCCATATCAACCACTTCCTGCTCACAGGGCATTTCTTGCCGATTGACATCATCGAATCGCTAAACAACCCGGTGCAAGTGGAGGCGTGGACGGCGGACGGGCTCGTATCGGTCGACGGCCGGACGATCCCGCTGCCCGGCGTCACGAGGCTCCCGGAAACGTCGGATGCCCTGGCGGAGGCGAAGAAACGGGGGATCGAGGTCGCCGAAAACGGTCGAGTGTACGGCCTCGTGCGTGTCCATCATTGGTGCGGCAACGACCCCGTACGCGAGCATCTGGCGAGAATCGACATTGCCGACCTGCTTCGCTTTCTGGGCGAGGGAGAGTACGCGGTTCCGTCCGAGGCGGAGAAGTACCGCGACCCTTCTCGGCTGGGTTCGTTTTCCAGATGGGGGTGGGACGTCGGCGAGTACTATCTGTACCGTCAATGGCTGGGCGTGGCGGCGGAACTGGACCGGCTGGCGACCGAACCGGGCAGTCACTCCCCAGGTCCCCGGCCGGCCGAGGCCGGGATGTCGAGGTGAGTCATGTACCGACTTCTTCCGTGTCTTATGCTGGCGCTCTTGGCGTGCGAGGAGCAAACCACGCCCCAGCGGAATCCGCCGCAGCCTGTGCACAAGGAGGCCACGCGCGCGAGCCCGCTGACCATTGTGAATCTCCCCATGGGCGGCGATTCGCCGGTCAGCCCGGAGTCGCTGCCACCGCCCGTTGCGGATCACGGTTCCGGGCTGTATTTGTGGGAATTCGCCCTGTCACCCGCCGGCTACGCCATCGTCGCAGCCGGCCCCGCGCGAACTGCTGATCACGA
>CAZBFW010000491.1:0-3894 GCA_964491135.1 uncultured Phycisphaeraceae bacterium
ACACCCTATCCTACACTCTTTCCCTACACGACGCTCTTCCGATCTGCTCGTGCTGCCCGGCCCGGCCGTTGTGGTGATTCCGATAGGGCTGGGTATTCTGGCGACGGAGTTCGTCTGGGCGCGTCGGTATCTGCGGCGAATGCGGGACCAGGTGAATCGGCTGCGACCAGGGAGCCATGTGGTTTCCGGAGGAGGCACCGCGCAGCAAGTGGAGGATTGACAAATGACCGGTGTGGCGGGGTTCATCAGCATGCCGGGGATGACCGAATGGGTCGTGATTGCGTTGGTTGGGCTGCTGGTCTTCGGCCGGCGGCTGCCGGACGTGGCCCGGTCGCTGGGCCAGACGATCGTGTCGTTCAAGAAGGGGCTGCGCGAGGCGGAACGCGAGGTCGAGGGGCATGGGGAGCCGGACCGGTTGGCGCCCGGAGGGGGCACTGGTGCGGTCCAGGCCCACGTGCCTCCGGACGATTCGGAGGAGGACACGAAATCGCTTCCTCCGCGTGGTTGAACCCGGTGCCGGCGAGTACACTTTCGGCGTCCCGGGGATCGGGGCGGGTCGGCGCGGGCGGTCGCGGTCGACCGGCGGTGGAGTCCGGTCGGGCTCCAGGAGCATGAACGGGGAGACCAGGCGTGTTCAGCATCGTACCACGAGACCAGAAGTTCTTTGATCTTTTTGAGGAGATCGCCGAGTTGCTCGCCCGGGGGGCCCAGGCGTTCGTGGATCTGCTGGGCGATTACGGTCACCGCGAGCAGCACCTGCTGGTCATCCGTCAGTTCGAGCACGACGCCGACGCAGTGGCGCATCGGACATACGAGCGCCTGGACCGGACGTTCATCACTCCGTTCGAACGCGAGGACATTCACTCCCTGATGCGGCGGATGGACGACGTGATTGACGGCATCGACGCGGCGTCCAAGCGATTGATCCTGTACGAGATCGCGAGCCCGAAGGACTGGCTGCTCCAGCAGGCGGATATCCTGCGGCGGGCGACGCGGTGCGTGCAGCAGGCCATGCCGGGGTTGCGCACGGTACGCAAGCCGGACCGAATCCGAAACCATCTCATGGAGCTGCACGACCTGGAGAACCAGGGGGATGACATCCATCACGCGGCGGTGGCGGAGCTGTACGCGGGGGCCGGAGACCCGATTGAGGTCATGAAATGGAAGGAAATCTACGACCTGACGGAACGGGCCATCGACCGGTGCCAGGACATCGCGGACGTGCTGGAACGGCTGCTGCTGAAGAGCGCGTGACGGGGGCGGCATGACGACATACGTGGTGATCCTGGTCGTCGCGGCTCTTCTCTTCGATTTGACCAACGGCATGAACGATGCCGCGAACTCCATCGCCACCGTGGTGGCCACGCGCGTACTCTCCCCGCGCCTGGCCGTCCTGTGGGCGGCGTTCTTCAATTTCATCGCCGCCTTCGTATTCGGCACGCACGTCGCGAGGACGATCGGCAAGGGACTGCTGGACCCCCAGGTCGTTGATCCGAACCTGATCGCCGCCACGCTCGCGGCCGCCATCGCATGGACTTCGTTCTGCACGTTCAAAGGGCTGCCGATCAGCGTGTCGCACGCGCTGATCGGGGCGCTGGCCGGCTCGGCTCTGGTGAAGGGAGGCGTCGGCGCCCTGACCTGGAGCACACTCGGCTGGGTGGCCGTGTTCATTGTGCTGTCGCCGGTGATCGGCCTCATCTGTGCCTCGGCCATCATGCTCGTCACGATGTGGATATGCCGGCATCGCTCGCCACGTCAGGTCGACGGCATGTTTCGCGGGCTGCAGTTGTCATCGGCTGCCATTTACAGTCTCAGTCACGGGTTGAACGACGCCCAGAAGACGATGGGCATCATCTGGGCCTTGTTGCTGAGCGTGCCCGCGCTGGAGCGCTACGCCACACGGGCAGGCGCCACGGATCAGCTTGCGTGGTGGATCATCGTCTCATGCAACGCGGCGATCGCGCTGGGGACGTATCTGGGCGGATGGAGAGTCATCCAGACCCTGGGACATCGGGTCACGCGGCTCACGCCCTTTGACGGGTTCGCCGCGGAGACCGGCGGCGGCGTCACCATCCTCGCCATGTCGGTGCTGGGGATTCCAGTCAGCACGACGCACACCATCACCGGAGCGATCTTCGGCGTGGGCATGACGCGGCGGCTGGGCACGGTGCGCTGGAGCGTGGGGATGGAGATCATGACAGCGTGGATCCTGACGCTGCCCTGTTCGGCGGCGATGGCGGCCGTCGTGTACCTGGTGGTCGCCTGGGTGGCGGGCCTGGCGGGCGGCTAGGGCCGGCCGTTTCGCGAGAAGGAGACTCGTCTTTGAACGATCCGACGGGCAAAGCAACACCGGCCGCGGCAGAGTCCCAGGAGGCGAAGCCGCCACGACGCGGGCTGCACCGGCGCATGTACGACTGGGTGCTCCACTGGTCGGAGACGCCGCATGCGGCGGCGGCCCTGTTTATTCTGGCGTTTGCCGAGTCGAGCTTCTTTCCCGTCCCGCCGGACGTTCTGTTGATTGCGATGGTGTTGGGTGCCCGGCGTCGGTGGTGGTGGCTGGCTGCCATTTGCACCGTCGGCAGCGTGCTGGGGGGCGTGGCGGGGTACTTCATCGGGTGGGGCCTGATGGACGCCGTGGGCCTGCCGATCATCCGCTTCTATCATGCCCAGGAGCAGTATGGACACGTGCAGGAGCTGTACGATCGATACGGTCTCTGGATCGTGTTCACGGCCGCGTTTACGCCGATTCCCTACAAGGTGTTCACGATTGCGTCAGGGGCGGCCCACATGAACCTGATCGGGTTTGCCCTGGTGTCGGCCGTGGGGCGGGGGATGCGTTTCTTCATCGTGGCGCTTTTGCTTTACATCTTCGGACCGCCCGTGCGCAACTTCATCGACCGGTACTTCAACCTGCTGTGCGTCGTGTTCGTCGTGCTGCTCATCGGCGGGTTCGTTGTCATCAAGTATCTGGCCCACTGAGGCGGGGGACGGCTGTGCCGGCCGGTATCGACACACACGCATACTTGTCTCGCTTGTGAGCGGCCGTCGCGGCCGATATGCTGGCCCCCTGATGGCAGGGGCTGGCAAAAGGTTCCGCAGGTTCTGATTCCGAGTTCCACCGATGCCCGATACGACCAAAAACATCCCGGAGCACCTGCTCCGACGGGATTTCGAGCTGCACGTCATCTGCAATTCGCACCTGGACCGCGAATGGACGGAGAACTTCCAGTTCACGCGAATGCTGACCGTGCGGTTTCTGGACAACCTCCTGAACATCATGCGGCAGGTGCCGGAATACCAGTTCCTGCTCGACTCGCAGACGCTGCCCCTGGAGGATTACCTCACCGTCCGGCCGGAGGCCGGGCCCGTTCTGCGTGAATACGTGCGGGGCAAACGGCTCTGGATCGGCCCCTGGTACACGGCCCCGGACTTCTCGTGCGTGTTCGGCGAGTCCATCGTGCGCAACCTGCTGATCGGCCACCGCATCGCGCGTGATTTCGGCCACGTGATGAAGGTGGGTTACACGCCGTTCGGCTTCGGCCAGCCGTCGCAGTTGCCGCAGATCTACGCTGGGTTCGGCATCGACATGATCTGGTTCTATCGCGGCGTATCGGAGCGGGAGGTGCCGGGCATCTGCTTCCGCTGGACGGGGGCGGACGGCACGGAGGCGTTCTGCTCGCGGGCAAACCGGTACAACTTCTACTTCGGCGTCATGCGGCCGCTGCTCAAGGGCGGCGGCGTGCGGGAGCGAGATTTCGATTACGCATCCGGGCAGTTGCCCATTCACCTGTGCGACGAAGAGCGATCCCGCGAGCACGCCGTTCTGGCCGACTCGCGGACGGACGCGTCCGTGGCGCGAGTGCGCGACCTGATCGTGGCCCTGCTGGAGGACAA
>CAZBFW010000492.1:0-3886 GCA_964491135.1 uncultured Phycisphaeraceae bacterium
GCGTGCCGCTGGGCATCGCACGGTTGGTGCTGGGTGGTCTGTTCATCTACACGGGGCTCACCAAGGCACTCGACCCGATCGACTTTCTGAAGTTCGTCCACATGTATGACATCCTGCCGGAGACGCCGCCGTACTTTCTGAACCTGACGGCGGTGATCCTGCCCGTGCTGGAGGTCGTGTGCGGGGTCGCGCTGCTGCTGGGTGTGGCCGTTCGCGGCGCAGGCGTAACGCTGCTCGGGATGCTGCTGGTCTTCATCGTCGCCCTGGTCTCGGAGTCTTTGCAGATCCACGCGTCAAGGCCGATTGCCTATTGTGACATCAGCTTTGACTGCGGCTGCGGTACCGGTGAAGTCTTCATCTGCAGCAAGCTCGCGGAGAATGCCGGGCTGGCGCTGCTCGCCCTGCTCGTATCGCTTTCCCGGTCGCGCCGCTTCTGTCTGTCCGCGTGGCTTTTCCGCGTCTTCGCGCCGACCGGCCCGGAACGATCCTGGGCGGCCGGGTCATGACGGCGACGCCTGCCATTTTCGCGCGGCGCGTTCGGCGGGGACGTAGTACTTCCGCAGGTACTCCCTGACCATTCGCTCGGCGCTGAAGGCGGGCGGAATGGTGGCCAGCGCGTGCTTCATGCGGGCGATCCATTTCTTCGGCAGCCCGGCCTTCGTGCGATCGTAATACAGCGGGACCACCTCGCGTTCGAGAAGGCGATACAGCGCGGCCGCGTCTCGTTGGTCGTCGGCGGCGGTGCCGCGATGGTCGCGGGCGGGGCCGATGGCCCAGCCGTTTCGGCCGTCGCAGGCCTCCGGCCACCAGCCGTCGAGGATGCTGAGGTTCAGGCCGCCGTGCAGGGCGGGCTTCATGCCGCTGGTGCCGCTGGCCTCCTGGGGGCGTTGCGGGTTGTTCAGCCAAACGTCCACGCCGGAGACGAGGTACCGCGAGACATCCATGCTGTAATCTTCAACCAGCACCACGCGCTTGCGGAACGCCTTTGATCGGGCAAACGCCTCGATCTGGGCGATCAGCTTCTGACCGCCGGTGTCGCCGGGGTGAGCCTTGCCCGCGAAGAGAATCTGCACGGGCCGGGTCGGGTGGTTGAGGATGCGCGCCAGCCGTTTCGGATCAGAGAAGATGAGCGAGGCCCGCTTGTATGGAGCGAAGCGGCGGGCGAAGCCGATGGTCAGCGCCTGCGGGTCGAGAATGCGATCCACCTGCCGGACGGCCGCGGCGGATGCCCGCATTCGCTGCAGTTGCTTTCGCATGCGGTCGCGCACGAAGGCGATCAGGTCCGCCTTGAGCTGCACGTGCAGGTCCCACAGCTCGACATCCGGGATGCCCTTCACCGCCGACCACACGCGGGCCTGGTCCTGCCGCTCTTGCCAGTCGGCGGGAAGGTGCTTGTCGAGCAGCCCGGCCATCCGCGGGTGCAGCCAGGTGCGCACGTGGATGCCGTTCGTGATCGACCCGATGGGCACGTCCTTCACGGGTCGGTCCGGCCAGACTTCGTGCCAGAGCTTCCGGCAAGTGTCGCCGTGCAGGGCGCTGACACCGTTGCGGTGTTTCGACAGGTGTAACGCCACCTGGGTGAGCCCGAACGGCTCCGACTCGTTGTCCGCATCGACGCGGCCCAGGCCTAGGAACGTTTTCCGGTCCATGCCCAGGCGCTTGCGGTGCGCTTCGTAGTATTCCGCCACCAGGGCGGGGTCGAACGTTTCGTTTCCCGCGGGGACTGGCGTGTGGATGGTGAACACGCTGGTGTCGGCCACTTCACGCAGGGCCTGGCGAAGCGGTCGCCCCGCGGCCACGGACTGCGCGAGCCGATCGATGGAGGCGAACACCGCGTGTCCCTCGTTCAGGTGGAGCACGGAAATCGGAATGCCCAACGCCTGCAGCAGGCGCAGCCCGCCCACGCCCAGCAGCGTTTCCTGGCAGAGGCGGTCCTCCCGACCGTTGCAGTACAGGCGATACGACAGCCGGCGCAACCGCGGCGGGTTGTCGGGCAGATCGGAGTCCAGCAGGTAGACCGGCACCCGGCCCACGTCAAGCTGCCACGCCCGGGCCAGCAGCGTCTGCTTCACGAGCGGGATACGCAGGCGCAGCGGCCGGCCGGAATGCGACGTCACCTCGCGCAGCGGCAGGTCACGGGCGGAAAGGTCAACGAACCAGTCTTCCTGCGTGCCGGTTCGGCCGATGTGCTGCCGCACGTAGCCCTTTCGCCAGAGCACGCCCACGCCGACCAGCGGCAGACCCAGGTCGCTGGCGGACTTGATGTGATCGCCCGCGAGAACGCCCAGTCCGCCCGCGTAGATGGGCAGTGACTCGTGCAGACCGTACTCCATGCAAAGGTACGCGATCTTGCCGCGGAACCGCCGGGCGTATTTCTCCTGGAACCACGTCTTGGCTCGCCGGTAGCGGTCGAATTCGCGATGCACGGCCGCCAGCCTCCGGCCGAACGCGGCGTCGCTGCACAGGGCGCGCGTGCGTTTGGCCGGCAGGGCCCGCAGCAGCGCGACCGGGTTGTGCTCAGTGCGAACCCAGAGGTCGGCGTCGATAGAGGCCAGCAACGCCGCGGCTTGCGGGTTCCACGACCACCAGAGATTGGACGCGAGCTCCGCCAGGGGGGCCAGCGGCTTGGGGCAGATGTCGGTCCGCTTCGTCGCCGGTTGCGATTTGCGCATGGTGTTGCTCTCCGCGCCATGAAGATTGCAGAACGCGTTGACATCTTAGTGCTGGCGGCGAACGGCGGTCAAACGATGCGGGCTGCGTGCAGCGAGGCTGCAGGCGGCAGGCCGTAGGCTGTGGGCTGTAGGCTGTAGGCTGTGGGCTGTAGGCTGCAGGCTGTCGAGTGCAGGCCGTAGGGAAAGGACACTGCGTCTGCGCGGGCGTGCGTGTCCGCCTCTTGTGGGACCGTCCAGTTTCCAGTCTCCAGCCCCTGGTTCTCTAGAGTTTGTGGGACCGGCTTCCGCTGTGGGACCGGCTTCCGCTGTGGGACCGGCTTCCGCTGTGGGACCGGCTTTCCAGCCGGTCTTCTGCGGTGGTTCACGGGATATCGGCGACGGGCGGTTCGGGTTGCGGCGGTGCATCCACCTTTGACAGAGGCTTCACGACCGCATGGACGGCCAATGGGAGAAACGTCAGGGACAAGATGACGCGCACGATCCACCACCCGCGGTTGCCGCGATATTGGATCACACGAGTGGTGGTCGTGGTCGGTGTCTTTACCTCGACGGGCAGACTGCCGGCGGTCGCCTTCCATCGCATGTAGCCCAGGGCGCCGCCCGGCCAGTGATTCTCAACCAGGTACTTCTCCACTGACGCGCGCGCCTGCCGGAGGATGTCGTCGCGCGTCATCCCATCCGGCAGGATCCGGAACGTCTTCAACGCGCGTTCGGCGGCGTCCCCGGGGAATTGCCAGCATTCCACTGCCAGTGAGAACCCGCCGCACACCGCCGCCACGATCAGGCTGCCGATGAGCAACTGCCGGCGCGGTATGGGCCGGGCCGGCAGGGCAATGCGGTACATGATCGCGCCCACCAGGAGCCCGAACAGGAGGAAGAAGAACAGACCGAAGTAGGCCAGGAGGAATGCCCCGTAGGACAGCAGGTATCCGAAGGGGAGGGACACGACCGCGGCCACCAGCACAGCCAGCCACCACCGAGCCAGTCGCGGGGCCGTGACCGGCTCGGTGCTGGGCAGATTCGGCAAGCTATTGGACAACAGAGGCTCCGTGCGCCAAAGGCTTAAGGGTCAATGCGTTGCGGCGTATCTTGGGCGAATGCCTGTCTGTTCGCAAGACGTCATTGAACACTGCGGACCGGCGCGGGCTGCCTGCCGGCGATGCTGGAAGATCGGAAGAGCGTCGTGTAGGGAAAGAGTGTAGGATAGGGTGTAG
>CAZBFW010000493.1:0-3882 GCA_964491135.1 uncultured Phycisphaeraceae bacterium
GACACGAAGGTTCTGCGGGCCCTGGCCGCGGAAGCGGAAGCCCTGATGTGGGCCGAGCCCACCGCCCGCGACATTGTGAGCGATTGGCGGCAGCGCGTGCCGCTGGTTCGGCCGGTCGTTGCGGAGACCCAGGCCCGCAACGCGGGCATCACCCGCTCCGATATTGCGACTGCCATGGCTTCCACCTACGACGGGTTGCGGATCGGGGTCTACCGCGAGCGCGACAAACTGCTGCCCATCGTGGCCCGGGCGCCGGAAAACGAACGCGGCCGGGTGGACGACCTGCAGAACATTCAGATCTGGAGCCCGGTGGCCCAGCGCGCGATTCCCATCCGGCAGGTCGTGCTGGGCTTCGAGACGGTGTCAGAGGATTCCATCATCCGCCGCCGCGACCGCCTGCCCACGCTGACCGTCAAGTGTGATCCGGCCGTCGGCATGGCCAGCGAAGTCCTGGCGACGCTGCGCCCAAAGGTAGAGGCCATGTTCGACCGCTTCGTGAAGGAGCGGCACCTGATCGGGTATTCGCTGGAGTGGGGCGGTGAATATGAAGACTCGGGTGACGCCCAGGCGGCCCTGGCGGGCAAACTGCCCGCGATCGGCCTGCTCATGGTGCTGGTCGTCATCTGTCTCTTCAACAACCTGCGGCAGCCGCTGATCATCTTCCTGACCGTTCCCCTGGCCATCATCGGAGTGGCCGCCGGGTTGCTCAGCACAAGCCAGCCGTTCGGATTCATGGCCCTGCTGGGCTTCATGAGCCTGTCCGGCATGTTGATCAAAAACGCGATCGTGCTGATTGACGAGATCAACACGCAGCTTCGCGAGGGCAAACCGCCGTACCTAGCCGTGCTGGAATCCGGCGTGAGCCGCGTCCGGCCGGTGTCCATGGCCGCCCTGACCACCGTGCTGGGCATGATCCCACTACTGGCGGATGCGTTTTTCGTGGCCATGGCCGTCACCATCATGTTCGGCCTGACCTTCGCCACCGTGCTGACGCTGATCGTGGTGCCGGTGCTGTACGTGACGCTCTACCGAATCCCGTCGCCCGCGGAGTAGCACGCGCGCTCTCGTTTCGTCCTGACAAGCCCGCAACCGGAGACGAAGCGACTGCATCTGCACGCCTGCACCGGGGCAGAAGGGCGAGTGTTCCTCATGTCACCTGCAACTGCGCCGGTTCGCTCGTGGCCTGGTTGTCCGGGTTGTAGTACTCGTACGCTCTGGCCGGCGGTACGGTGAGCCGGACCGGCATGGTGGCGTCGAGCCGATAGCGGATGCTCAGAGGGCGACTCGGCGGCAGCTCCCGCAGGTACACCACGATGCTCCGCGCGTTGACCTGGTACCTGGCCACCGTGCCCGCCTTTACCAGTGCTTCCAGGCACTGCCGATCCACCGCGAAGCCGGCCGGAATCGGCAGGTCCAGAATCACCATCGGGGCGGCCAGCGGCATGTTGTTGCGCACGGTGGCGTCGGCCCACACGGCATCCCCGACCTGCAATTCGCTGCGGTCGTAGCGGATGTCGATGGCCAGACCTTCCTGCGGCTGCTGGGCGGCCGTGTCCGGTACGTGGTACGCAAAGTCGACCTGGTAGCCCAGTCCGGCGCCGGCGGGATCGGCCAGTTGCAGCCGATTGCCGCCAGCCGTCAGGTTGGCGGAAAGGTCAATCTGCTGCACAACGTCGCCCTGGTTGGCCGGAATGATGATGCGTTGCGGCGCCGCTCCGTTGAGCGCGAAGTCGACGATTCGCTCCACATCACCGCCCAGCGGTTTGCCGGTGCCCGCCAGCAGAGCCTTCAGGGCCAGCACCGTCGCCTGCGTGGAGTGGAACGTGCCCATCCGGTCCTTCTGTTCCACCAGCCAGGTCAGCGCAGCCTTGGCGGAACCGGGCTCCGTGTTACTGTTCAGCAGGGCCAGGACGGCCAGGGCCGTGGTCTCGATGCTGCCGCTGACGCCGGTGGCGTAGGTCATCGTCCGGCGGCCGGCGTTCTGCTCCCACCAAACGCGGGTCGCGTCCGTCTTTCTCATGCTGAGCAGTCGGGCGACGTATGGCCGGGCGGAAACCCCATCGTGATCCATTGCCAGCAGCGCGTTGCACACCAGGGCGAGCGTGTACGGGTCTGCTATGGATTCCGGCCGATGCGACAGCAGGTAACTCTGCGTTTTCGCCGCCAGCGACTTGTCTGCCTGTCCGCTGAAGACCGCCCATGCGATGTAAGCCGTCGTGCTCAGGCGGGCCGCGTCACCACTGCCTGTGGTGGGTTCGACGTGCATCTTGTGCATTTCCGGCGTCCAGGAGCCGTCTGTGTCACGCTGTCCGAGCAGCCAGGTGCGGGTGCGTTCAATCAGGTTGGGGTCCACGTCATGCACGCGGGCCATGTCCTCAAACTCCATGAGACCATAGGCCGTCAGCGTACGGTTGGCCGGCGGGCGGCCGAACCAGTCGAACCCGCCGCCGTTCACCTCGAAGCCCAGCAGCCGCTGATAACCCAGGTGAATGTACTGCCGAGCGGTGGCCTCCACCGCCGGGGCGTTCTGCTTCGTACGCCGCAGGTAGTCCAGGGCCAGCACGTTCGGATACGTGGTGGACGACGTCTGCTCGAAGCAGCCGTACGGCCGCTGGAACATGCCCTCCATGCCCTCCAGCACCTGGCTGAACGTGGACGGGTAGATCTTCAGCACGGCGTGGACGCTGCCCGGAATGGCCGTCTCCGGAACGGGCAGATCGATCGCGGCCTGGGCGGTCAAAACGCCGTTGTGAACTTCGGCCACGCGCCGGCCGTCGGAGATGACCTCGATCGTCCGCTTGATGGCGTCGCCCACCTCGCCGGCCTGGGCGGTGACCTGCAGCTCGTGTTGCCCGATGGTTTTGACGCGGATGCGGTACGACGTGCTCTGCACGTCCCCGGCCGCCAGCGTGACGGCCTTGGACGGTTCATCCAACAACTCAAACCAGTCCGCCTCGGTGTCCAGCGACAGTTCGACCGTCTGAGGCTCGTCCAGGTAGTTGTAGACGACCACCGGAACGGCCACTTCGTCACCGCGGGTCAGGGCCACCGGCAGATTCAGGTCGACGAAGAACGGCTGGAAGACGCGGATGGACGAGTTCAAACCGCCCAGCCGCCCGTCTGCCGCCACCGCGCTGCCGGTCAGCCGCCACGTGGTGATGGAATCGGCGAGATCCACGTCGATCGACACACGCCCGTTGTCGTCCGTGATCAACTCCGGCCGCCACAGAAGCGTTTCCGGGAACCACTCGCGCACACGGATCGTTGGCGCTGCCTCGGCTGGACCCCCGATCGCCTCGATCCCGGCGTCCCGCCGCATCCTCAGGACGTCGGGGCGATTCGCGGGTGTGCCGACGGAGGCTTCTGAGATCCATAGCTTACCCTGCGTGCGCGCCCGACTGAGCGAGGGCAGGAGCGAGTAGACTAGCAGCGGCAGCCCCACGACCACAACAAGCAGCACGCCCCAGACACGAGGAATAGAGGCAAGCAGCAAGACGAGTCCGATCCCGATCGCAGGAATCGCCACGGTGATCCAGACACCTCGGATCGTGCGTAAGCCGCGTTCTCTTGCCAACGACACAGCTTGCGCATTCTGGACGTGGGACCGGACCACAAGAGTGTGCGGACTGCCCTGGTCCATCAACTGTCGTGCGAAGTCATCTGCCAACATTCCGCGAGCGGCCAGGTTGTCGACTCCCATTTGCTCGATTCGAAGCAACTCCTGCTCCGTAATCCTGCCTTCGCGCAGGAGTTGCTCAATCTGCGGCGATCGACCGGACGGCATCTTTGCCGTGCGGGAGAACAGCGCCTGCTGAAAGCAGTTTCGATCCTCCGGATCAAAGGCGCTGGTTTCGAGGTTCGGGGACCAGGGATAGATCGCGT
>CAZBFW010000494.1:0-3858 GCA_964491135.1 uncultured Phycisphaeraceae bacterium
GCGTAGATCCGTCCGGTATGCCTCGTTCGCTCATCAGTTACGAGGAATCCGATGGGGCCTCTCTGAGGCTTGTCGACGAGGATGGAGTGAGTACCGCTTCATTCTTCGCTCCCACATCGGGCGGCGTTATTGCGACGCTGCAGGAAGGAGCGGGACAAGCACGATCGACCTGGTTCGTTGCTCCGAACGGGAAGGCGAATCTGTTCTTCACTGACAATCGTGGTGAAGAAACGTGGCGCGCCCTGGACGACGATGTATCGCCGGCTACGACGCGTCCGGCGGACGGACGAGGGCTGAGCGGGGACGCAGCCAAGCTGGCGATCGTCAGTCTCAGCCAGGAGCCGGACGCAACCCACGAGGAGACGATCCTGGACGCGACGGGAGCAACATGGTACCGATCTCGCCCTGTCTTCACCCTGGCGGATTGCAGGCCGAATGCTGCCTGGGTGTACCAGATAGGAGATGAAGAGTATACGATTTCGATCCTGCTGAAGGAGTCAACTGCCCCCAAAGCCCTGACCTGGAGCCAAGACCACCAGGGGGAAACGTTCGGCATTATCATCGATCACACGTTGCGATGCGTTGTTGAACTGAGGGGTCTGCACAGCGGCGGTTTTTTCCTTTGCAGTTTTCCGGACCGGGAAACGGCGGAGGAAGTTCTGCGCGGTCTACAGACAGCTGAATGACAAACAAGCGGGGAGAAAACGAGACATCTCTTCCATGAATGCCCCCCGATAGTCAAGCGCAAACCCTGACGCTATTTCGCCGCGTTTCTCTTGCCGACAGCGACTCCTGCTCTCGGATGGCGAATCCGGACGGACGCGGTTCCCATTCTTCTATCCGAGCATCTCCTCTGAAGAGGATAGCCCATGGGGGTCGTTCCGAGTCCATAGGACGCGGCGGCTGCCCAATCTGATAACGTGCGTTGAGCACAGAGATGTCACGAGCACGCCGCCGCGCGGGTATCACGTCCGTCTCAAAACCTCATCCGTTACTCCAATCAGGCTACCGCCTTGCCTTCGTTCATTCGGTGGAACAGGCGACGCACCCAGCGATTGGCTACCGCCGCCACGACCAGGCAATGCGGCTTCCCCGCTTCCTTCATTCGTCGGGCAAAGGATCTCCAGTACTCATCCCATTGAATCAGACTCTGAGCCGCTTCGATCAGGGTCGAACGAAGTTGACCGTTCGCCGCCTGAACCAGGCCGGCGTCCGCTTGTCGAGCGCCGCTTGAAGCGTTGCGCGGACACAGCCCGCAGAAGCGAGCCAATTGTTTGGAAGTACGAAACCGATCGAAACGCCCAACCTCGGCGCGAAGGATCCAAGCGGTTACCCGGCCAATTCCACGCTCTGCCCGCAACCCCTGGACGACTGGATCTTCCGCCGTCTTGCCGGCCAAGCGGGATTCCACTTCTCGAAGCTCGACCTGGTACTGATCCAGCCGTCGCAGATGGTGTTTGATCACCCACTGTCCTTCTTCGGAAAGGTCCCGGTTATGCGACAGCCAATACAGCCAACGCAAGGTGAATGGCCGCATCCCCTCCGGAGGACGGACTCGTTGTTGACGCAAGATGGAGTGGATTCGCAACTTGGCGTCGCGGCGCTGGGCCACGATCTGATGACGCATGCGAACCAGCAGGCGCAGCTCCCGAACTTCGTGAGGAGCAAGCCAAACCTTGGGCAGGTAGCCCAACCGTTCCAAATCGGCCAGTATCCGGGCGTCCGCGAAGTCCGTCTTATCGGGGTTGAGCTTCATCCGTGAGACATATCCTGGATGGGCCATATCCACCGACCAGCCGTACTGGGCAATCAACTCGTCGGCCAGGTCGGCGGATCCGGTGCAGGACTCGATGGCTACTCCTCCGGCCGTGCCATAATCCGACACGCAGTTGAAGACAGCGCGGGCCGAGTTATCACAGCTCGAATTGCCCAAGACCTTGCCTCGCGAGTCCATTACACAAACCTGAACAGAGTCCTTGTGGTAGTCCAATCCGACGAAAACCGGTAAACTCTCCATGCTCGTTGCTCCCTGAATGTGGACCAGTCAAATCTTGTTACACTTGACTAATCTACAGGAGCAACGAGCATTCATCCCCATCTCATATTGAGCATCCCAGCAAAGGCCGACGGTGGCTTGCGGCGGATGACGGCGTGGCGAGCAAGATCGGTCCGACGGGCGTGATTGACGGGCCATCTGTGAATGTGGCGGAACCACTGCTCAAGAGCAGTGGCACGTGGTGACACTGAGCAGACAACCTCGTTGAAACGGGGTGCCGGGCGAAAGGGGAATGTCGGGGGGCGATCGGTCAACCGGCCCTCCAAGGGCCGGCCTGGGAACCTGCCTGCGGCGGGGAAGGCCCGTGAAAGGGGCCTGGGGCGGAGAGCGGAGAATAGACATTGCTCAAGACGCAGTGGCAGACACGCGGCGGGAGGGGGTAGGCCGGGATGGGAATCTCGGCCAAGCGGGTGGCGCGGGGGACGGGCGCTGCTCAAGAAGCAGTGGCACAGAGTCATCCGGTCCCTACAGGACCGGGGGGTTGGGGTGGGGCGACACTGACCCGCCATTGAAACGGGCGGGCTTTCTTTATGCGGGCCTGCGGCCCTGGTGGTGCAGCGGCGGATAATGCGACGGGCAGGCATTCGAGGCGTGTGAGAGAGTGAACCGTCCTTGACTTGAGCCGAGGGCAGAGCAGACGAGGGGAGACGACGGCACCGGGCGAGGGCCGAGGCTCGCGAGACGGCCCGGTCGCGGCGCTGGCTCGCGGGTCGCCAGGGGTACCCGTCAGGGTTGACGCATGTCGCCGGCCGAAGAGAACGCCGATCAATCCTTTGCCCCGAAGTCCGGCTTGGCCGTGGGCAGGGAGTACAGGTAGATCACCAGGGCTGCCGGATAGCACAGGCTCCCGACCGCTGCCCAGCCGATGAACCAGATCTGCCAGAACACCGTCAGGGAGTGTCGTTGGATGCCCAGGTATGCGAGAGCCCCGCTCAACTTGAAGACAAGGGCGATCAATAACCCGAAAAGCATGAGAAAGCCGATTACCCGGCACTTTGTTCCGCGAATGCTCTTGCCGACGGGAACCGGCAGCACGGCCGCAAAGAAGGCCTGTGCGGCGAACATGATGAGCTGGAACTGCACGGCCCCGATCAGCGCCGCAAGAAGTGGAAGCACGCCCATCCGGATCAGCGGATTGCCGTTGACGTCGCTGAACGCCTGCAGGCCGTAGATTGCACCGATGATCCCGCCGATGAACAATGGCGACCAATACTGCCACTTCGTCATGAATCCTGCTCCCGCTAGCCGTCTTCCCGACGACCCCATTGAAGCATTCGGCCCCGCCGGATGCAAGCCGTGCCCGGAGTTCGGGCGTCGCGGGGATTGTCGGCATGACGCACCGGCTGAGCGAAACAGGTCGTGGGGCGGGTTACGGGGCGCGGACAATTTGTGGCGAGCCCGGTCGTGACATTTGTGAACACAACTTCGTGCGGCTTGTCCGGCCGATGCGGATCGGACGCAGGCTCCCTGCAGTCTGTCGCGATCACTTCGTTCATGGCTGACTTGCCTTCGTGGCCATCAAGGCCGTTGCCTCGGAACCGCCACGTGGCGTGTCGTGAGCAACTGGCAGGGCCGCCGTACGATACGCGCCGGCCTCGATCGACCTGACAGGGGCTCCTTTGCCGCACGCCGCCGTTTTCCGCGGCAGAGAGGTGCTTAAGAGACCACCCCGCAGCGGAGCGCGTGCGGGCCGATGGAAGGCGGCGGCAGGGCACCCAATACCCGCGCCGGCCGAGAAGACGTGGAACACTGAGGGCGTTGGGACTCGAACCCAAGACCTACGGCTTAAAAGGCCGTTGCTC
>CAZBFW010000495.1:0-3857 GCA_964491135.1 uncultured Phycisphaeraceae bacterium
ACACCCTATCCTACACTCTTTCCCTACACGACGCTCTTCCGATCTAGAGTGAAGCCGAGATGGTTCCGGCCCGCGGGGACCGATTTCTCGGGGCCGGCCCCACGGCGGACATGGGGGCGTACGAATACCTGAACATCGCTGGACCGAGATTCCCCTCCCCGCTGGGCCGAGATTCCCATCTCGGCCCCACCCTCGCGGGAATCCTTCCCGCTCACCCGGAGACGATCGGGGCGACCCTGTGCCGCCGGCCGCCGGTTCTGCGGCCCCGGCGCCGTCCGGAACGGCCTACATCGCCTTCACGTACGACGCCCTGGGTCGGCGGATTGAGAAGATTGCGGATTCCGGCGGGGCGCAGGTGGAGGTCACGCGGTATTATTACCAGGAGCAAAACGTTATCCTGGAGACGGACGCGGACGAGGCGCCCCGGCGCGCCTACGTTCATGGCACGCAATATACTTGCCCTTGACACGACGCTTCTGCCTGCGGCGGATGGATCGCGTCGCGACCCCGCAGCTTTGCTGCGAGCGGCGAGTCAAGGGTCCACGAGCGGGTGCTCATGCGGCTGCCGAACGGCCAGGAGTACTACTACCTGCCGAGGGAACTCTACAGCGTGGCCGCTTTGACGGACGAAACTGCCAGCATCGTCGAAGCCGCAACGTACGACACGTACGGCCAGGTGGCGGTGTATAACGGTTCCGCCCAGGCGGTGGAGGAATCCCCGGCGGGCAATCCGTACTACTTCACCGGGCGAGAGCTTGACCTCCTGCCCACAGTCCACAGCCCACAGCCTGCTGCGAAGCAGCTCTATCACTACCGCGCCCGGGCGTACGACCCGGGGAATGGGCGGTTCCTGGAGAGGGATCGGGCCTGCGGTGCCCCTCTGACCCTCTACGAGTACGTCAATTCGAGCCCGGCGAGATTCACTGATCCAAGCGGCTTGGCATTGGAATTCCCGCCACCAGAGGGTCCGTCCCAGGGAGTTCTTGCGAGTGACAGCCCAGGTTGTCCGGCCTCTGTCCGTTCCGACCTCGATGCGGTATGTACCATGGTTGACAGGCTTATGCGCGATTTGCTGCAGCAGTATGTGGGACTGAAGTGTACGTGCAACAGGAAGGAGGTTCTTTTGGGTTGGATCGCCACTCTGTATGGAATGGCCGGAGTTTGCCAAGCGGGCGGCCCTAATTTATCGGGTTTGTATGTCACGTGTCCCGCCGATGGCGATCCAGATTGTGCTGGGAACGATGCCATGTTTCAAACGAACTGGACTGGTTTGGTCTGGAGTAGGATAAAGCTCTGTCCGAGCTACTTCCAAGTTCCAGGTGCGCCGCAACCCGGCATCCCAAGCCGCCTGTCCGTGCTCGCGCATGAGTTGTCGCACGCGGTTGGCACTGACGATGGGGTGGAAGGCGTTCAGTCGGGCCCCGGTCAGTCTCCCTATGAGATCGAGGCCCTGCTCGGACAGTGTTACACGCTGGTGCGCCAGGGCGGTCAGTGCAGTTGGTTGGGAATGGGAACCCGGTTTTCAAACCGAGGCGGTGTGAGTGCTGCCCGTGATTCGTAGATCGGATATTGTTCGAGCAATGTCGTTTCGGCGCGTGCAGAGTACCTCCACGGGAATACTCGTGGGACTTTCCCTGCTCGTTTTGGCCATTTCTGCTGGAAGCTGCCGATACCAGGTATCCTATGGCAATCAGGCTCGGGGGCTGGTCCTGGCAGCAGGAATGTTGGAGCGGTGGAGGTCAAACGCGTTGCACCCGCGCAGGGTCAGAGATGCACCATGGAGAATTGTCATCGGAGAAAACGACAGGATGCACGACGCACTGATGTATCTGTGGCCGGGCGGATGTGTCACGTACGGTGGATCCAGATGGAGCCACTATATTCCCGTGTGGCAACTGGCAGTCCCACTCATGGTCCTTGCCCTGGTGTTGAGGACGGTGCGGCGTCGCTCGGAGGCAAGAGCCAGCGCCCGATCGGGGCACTGTCCGACGTGCGGCTACGACCTCCGTGGGAGTCCAGAAGGCAAATGCCCGGAATGCGGGTGCGCCACGAAGCTTGGGAAAGGCGGACTGCATGATGGGACCGTAACCTGACCGACTGCACGTTCTACCAGAACACGGCCCTGGGCACCACCCCCGGGGCTCTGCAGGTCGCCCAGTGCAATCCGATCATCACCCGCTGCACGTTCGAGCAGAATGAGACCACCAGCAAAGGCGGAAGTCCGGCGGCGGCGTTCGACTCGTCGTGGGCATGGAGGAGGGGTCCGAGGATGGGAGCCGCGGCCAGGTTCAGCCGGCTCTGGCCTGCGAACGCGACCCAGAGAGAACGCTCGATAAGCCGGCTGGAAGCCGGCTCGCGCAGAAGAGGGAGAAGAAGGGGAGTGATGGAGGTCCCGCCCACCCCCACCTGAAGATGGGGGCACTGGCCGGTCGGCTGAAGTTGACCAAAGCCGTTGCCGGGTGCGGAAGGGAAAAGGGTGAAGTGAGGGGACCGCCTTCCGCTTCGAGAGCATCGCCCGCGCTGCCGATCGTGTTGATAATGAAAACGATGTTGGTGCAGCCACAGGTCGGGTCGGCCACTGCGGCCGGACTTGTTCCGATTACTGCCCGAAAACCTGGTCCAGGACGGCCGTTTTGCAGGCCATGCACTGCTCGTACGTGATGTCGCCGGCGAGCAGGTCCGTGCTGCATCCTTCCGCAGCGGCCTGCAACTCGTCGGCCTTGCTGTAACCGTTGATCTGGTCGAGTTGGGCCATCGTCACTGCGGTGATCATCTCCGAATCGGTCATCACGTCCGCGCACGCCTCACGGATGGCCGGCGTGACGAACAGGTCGCCCCACAGCCCTTGCGCGTCCGTTCCGCAGCCCGCGAGGATCAGGAGGGCACTGCACAACCATGCTATCCGCATCCGCTTCATTGGAGTCTCCCACGTTCGGGTAAGGCGTGTTGGGGTCCGCCGGAACGCCACCGCGCCGTAATCCCGCGAGCCGGCGGCACACTTCGTGCTCAGCCTACCCCAGCCGCACGCATCGTTCAAGCGGATCGCGACCGCCCGCCGGCCAGCTCGATGGCACGGTAGGGCCTGCGGCAGTGGGGGCAGTGGCCGTTGGGGGGTTGGCCTTTCAGGACGCCCAGACAATGGTGGCAGAGCGGCTCCAGCGAGAGGCCGAAGGCACGCAAGCGGCCGGGGGTCCGGCGGCGATGGTCCACGTATACCAGCAGCACTCCCGCCACCGCGAAGATGGGCTGGTAGCATGCCATCCTCATCGCGGATGCGTTGAATCCCGCTGCGGTGTGAGCGCCAAAGATGGCCGCGAGCACCATCAGCATCCAGCCGATGGCCAGGGCGGCTGCGACCTGCGCCCATCCGATGAACAAACGCGGATCAAAGCTGCCTCTCATGCCCGGTCGGACGTACACGTGCTCCGCGAGAATCGCGGCACCGCAGTGTTCGCAGTGATTCTGCCGGATGCTCGTCGTCTGCCCGCAGGCATCGCAAACCGCAGCCTCCGGCACACGCCGGCCCTGGCGATAGCGAACGATGTTCTGGGTGAGGATGAAGGTCACCAGCGTGACACCCATCGCCGCCACGCCAGCCGTAGCGGAAGCGAGTTTCCCAAGCACCACGGCCACGAGCGCCATCGTCAAGGCGGCCACCCAGCCCAGGTCGGACTCCAGGCTGCCGCGCGGCACCAGCACGGACCCGCCCTGTACGATGTGGTCGATCTGCTCGGGCATGGGCAGGGGGGCGCGGCGGGCGCATTCCGGGCAGCGATCGCTTCGCAGGTGCCGCAGGGAGTAGCCGCACCCCTCGCAATGCGGGTCGATGATCTCCAGCTTGGTCGTCGCCTCCTGAA
>CAZBFW010000496.1:0-1782 GCA_964491135.1 uncultured Phycisphaeraceae bacterium
GTCACACACCAGAAGCCGGTCCCACACCAGAGGCCGGTCCCACACCAGAGGCCGGTCCCACACCAGAGGCCGGTCCCACACCAGAAGCCGGTCCCACACCAGAAGCCGGTCCCACACAAGAGGCCAGTCCCACACAAGAGGCCAGTCCCACACCAAGGGCCGGGCTGTTCTCGCGCAGGCCCACGGCCGAGACCGGGTGAACAACAGCCCAGAACGACGTGCTGCCCGCCCCGCCCGCCCCCTCAAGCAGCTGTCGCCGGCCAATGCCGGCGTCCTCCCCGAGGCCTGTCCCGGCGCGGCGGGTGCCTGCTCCTGCGTTTCCGCCCGCCCCACGATCACCACGCCCAGACGCTCGGCGGCCGCCGCCATCTTGTCGCGGTCCACGACGTCCGGCCGGCCTCCACCACGAGCACCCGACCGCCGTTGCGCTTCAGGTTCTCCACGGTGTCCGGGATGGCGGTGGCGCTGTTCTCGAATAGGGCGCACCGGATGGGCATCGGTCGGTCCTCGCAGACTGCAACCTTGGCATGCAGTCTGCGTGATGATGAACGGGCGTCAACCGGCATTTGGGCGGATGAAGGCGGAAGAATCAGTCCCTCAGACCCACGCCGTCACGTCCAGGTAGGGCTTGAGCAGCACCTGGGTGGCCGGATGGGCCAACGCAGGCTTCCCGAAGCCGCGGACGGCACCCGCCTCGACGGCGGTCTCCTGGGCGTCCTTCTGGCTGCTGATCAGCATGACCGGGACGTCCGACAGCTTCGCCTCGCGGCGGATGCTGCGAATCAGATCAAGCCCGGGGCTGCGGTCCACGTCCAGTAGTCTGTTCACCAGGACCAGGTCGTACGGCTTCTCATCCAGCTTCGCCAGGGCCTCACCCGCGCTGTGCGCCTGGTCCACCTCCACGCCGAACCATGACACGAGCACTCCGCGAATGGCAGAGTGGTCCGGTCGGCACTGGCCGACATCCAGAACTCGCTTGGCACGTGAAGTCATGTGTAAGCCTCCTTCGAGGGTGGTTGCCGGTGCGCCTAAACGCACCCTGTTTCCCGGCCCCGCACGCAAGACCCCGTGTGGTGAGTGAGGGGAGGCCTCGACGCCCGACGCTCCGTCACCGGAGAGTATACAGCAGGCCCCACCCGATCGGCCAGTGCCCCGCCCCGCGGGGCTTCGGCACGAACCGATCGGCTGGGGCCCGAATGCTGCGATGCCTTCTCGTTCTCTTTCGTCGCGTATCGCGCCGGCGTTACTTCGACCGGCCGGCGAGGGCCTCCGCCAAATCCGCCTTGGGATCGCTCCCGATCAGTCGCAGGTCGTACTTGTCCTGCAGCACCTTCATCACGTTGGTCGACAGGAACGCAGGGGCCGCCGGCCCGATCCGGATGCCCTTGACGCCCAGATACAGCAGTGTCAGCAGAACCGCCACCGCCTTCTGCTCAAACCACGAGAGCACGATGCTCAGCGGCAGATCGTTGACCGAGCAGTTGAACGCCTTGGCCAGCGCCACGGCGACCTGGATGGCGCCATATGCGTCGTTGCACTGCCCCATGTCCAGCAGCCGCGGAATGGGCTCGCCCCCGTTGAGCCGGATCGTGCCGAAATCGTTGTCGCGAATGCGATACTTGCCGCAGCCCAGGGTCAGCACGATGGAGTCCTTCGGCGTGTTTCGGGCGAATTCCGAATAATAGTTCCGACCGGGCTCCGCCCCGTCGCATCCGCCGATCACGAAGAAGTGCTTCAGCCGGCCGGCCTTCACCGCTTCCACGATCGGACCCGCCAGCGACA
>CAZBFW010000496.1:1882-3856 GCA_964491135.1 uncultured Phycisphaeraceae bacterium
GTCCGCTGCTTCTGCCACGCCCCGCCGAAATGGCCCGCCAGGTGCGGGTGCTTGCGCAGCTCCGGGTACATATGCGCCGGCAGCATCTCGCCGTGCGTGTACACGTTGATACCTTTGCCGGCCGTCTGCTTCAGCAGGTTCTCCATGTCCAGCATGTCGTGCCCGGTCACCAGAATGCCCGGCCCGGCCTTGGTGCCTTCGTACACCGTGGCCGGCGACGGCTTGCCGAACCGCGCCGCGTGACCTTCGTCCAGGAGCTGCATGACGCGCAGGTTCTGCTTTCCGCACTCCAGCACCAGTTCGAAGAGGCTTTCCATGTCGAAGTTGACGTTTGTCACCGTCGCAAACAGCGCTTCCTCGATGAACGCGCTGACCTCTTCATCAAACTTGCCCAGGCGCCGGGCGTGGTGCGCGTAAGACGCCATGCCCTTGAGCCCGTACAAAAGCGTCTCCTGCAGAGACTGCATGTCCGGGTCTTTTCCGCAGACGCCGGTCACGACGCAGCCCGTCCCGTGGGCCGTCTGTTCACATTGATTGCAGAACACGGTGTACTCCTCTCTTGATCGTCACCACTTCAAAACCCGCTTTTTGAAACACGAATCAGGCGGCCGACTCCATGGAGACCTCACGCGACCCCAGAACCTCACCGCGCGTGCTGATCACCACGTCATGCACCGGCACGTCCACCCCGCTTCGCCGCCGCGCCTCCAGCACCATCATAAGCAGACCGCCGCAACAGGGCACCTCCATTCGGGCCACCGTGACCGACGCCGGTCGGTTCAATCCCAGCATTTCCGCCAGCTTCTCCACGTACCCCGTCGGATCGTCCAGTTTCGGACACGCAATCGCCAGCACGCGGCCCTTCAGAAGCCGGCCGTGGAATCCCCCCATTGCAAACGCCGCGCAGTCGGCCGCCAGCAGCAGGTGCGCCCCGCGCAATGCCGGTGCGGAGGCCGGCAGCAGCCGCAACTGCACAGGCCACTGCCGTAGCATCGACGGAACGTCGGTCCCTCCCGCGGGCTCGCCCTCGCACCCGGCGCCCGCAACGGCGCCAAGCCGCACGAACCGGGCGGACGGGCAGCCGCCCGCCGGCATGGGTGCCGACGCCGCATGTCCGGCGGGGCCCGCAACCGCCGACTCATCATACGCATCCGCCTCGCGCCGCTCGATTCGGATGGCCCCCTTCGGACAGTGTCCCAGGCACGCGCCCATCCCGTCGCAAAGACGGTCGGACACCAGCCGGGCTTTCCCGTGGATCACCCGAATCGCCCCCTCCGCGCACGATGGCACGCACAGGCCGCACCCATCGCAAAGCTCCTCATCAATGTGCACAATCTCGCGGATCATCATTGTCTCTCCAGGGCCGGGCCACGGTTGTCAGCCGGCAGCACCGGCGTCATACTGGCAGTGTGCCACAGGAGGCCTGATGGGGCCTTGACGTGGATCAACCTGTTGCGGAATCCTGGGCGAGCGTTCGTAACCCGTGCCCTCAGAGGCAGTTACAATCCTTCACGCCTCCGGTTTTTTTTCCGGGCTCTCCGAGGAATCGCTTCGCCGGCTGGAAGCGATCGCCAGGGTTGTGTCGTTCCAGAAGGGACAGATCGTGTTCCGGAAGGGCGACCCATGCCCGGGTTTGTACGTCGTTGCCCGGGGCGCCGTCCGCATCTACAAGATCGCCCCCACTGGCAAGGAGCACGTGCTCCACTTCGCGTACCCCGGCATGACTTTTGCGGAGGTGGCGGTCATCGGCGGTTTCGAGTGTCCAGCCTACGCCCAGGCGATGGAAGACACGAAGTGTGCCCTGCTGCCCCAGCGAGACTTCCGCCGAATCCTCGAGGAGAGCCATTCGTTCTGCCTGCAGCTCATGGCCAGCATGGCGGCCTGGGTCCGGCACCTTGTGGGCGTGATGGAAGATATCGTCCTGCGGGACGCCACCGGCCGCGTCGCCCAGTTCCTGATCCGAAGCGACCCCAC
>CAZBFW010000497.1:0-3852 GCA_964491135.1 uncultured Phycisphaeraceae bacterium
GCAAGGGCATTCAGCCGCCGACCGGGACGGCAGGGGATCAGATTGTGGCCGTCCAGGTTGTGGCGCCACGGTCGTTGGATGAGAAGCAGCGGCTGCTGCTGGAGCAGCTCCGGGACGCCCTGAACGAAGACGCGCGGGCGAATGTCCGCTGGCGAACAGGAAAGCCATGACAAAACACCGCAGTGACATCCTGAATGGCGACACGCACGGCCCTCAGCGCGTGCGGCTGGCCTTGGTGGTGTTGCTGGTGGGTGTGGGACTGCTATTGCTGGCGTTGGGCTTGGGCATGTTTCGTCACGATTCCGCACCCGGGGGCGTCGTGATCGAGCCGCCCGCACCACCAACCACGATGCCGGCGAACCGCGAGCGGACGGTGGCCGCCACGGCGGCTCTTGTCTACGGCACGATCCTCCTGCTTGTCTTCATCGTGGCGGCCCTGGCCCTGGTGGCGGCCTCACGGCAGTACCGCCGGCGGCTGGCTCACCAGAAGGCGCCGCCGACGCCCGTGGATGACGTGTGGTCGCAGCATCGACTGCCGGATGAGGCGACGGAAGAGGATGAGCGACCGCCGGATCCGCCCTCGTCTGATCAGTGAGGTGCCCGGTGAAGCTGGAAGGTACGGTGGCGCTGGTGACCGGCGGCGCCCGCCGCGTGGGGCGGGCCATCGCCCTGGAACTCGCCGGCGCGGGCTGCGACATTGCGCTGCACTGCCACAGATCGCGCGAAGACGCCCGAGGTGTGGCGGACAGAATCGTCGCCGCGGGACGCCGGTGCGAGATCGTGTCCGTCGACCTGCGACGCCCGGAAGCCGCCGTTGAGATCGTGGAGCGGACCGTGGCCGCTCTGGGCGGATTGGAGATCCTGGTCAACAACGCCTCCGTGTTCGAACGGATGACGTTGGAGAGCTTCTCCATCGACGACTGGGACCGGACGATGCGGATCAACGTGACGGCGCCCGTGGCCCTGGCCGCCGCCGCCCGCGAGCATCTGCTTCGGGCCGGCGGGAAGATCATCAACCTCTGCGACATCGCGGCGGACCGTCCCTGGCCGGGGCACCTGGCCTACTGCGCCTCCAAGGCGGCGCTGGTCTGCCTGACGAAGGCTTTGGCGCGGGCCCTGGCGCCGCGCGTGCAGGTGAACGGCGTTTCCCCGGGCATTGCGGTGTTTCCGGAAGACTACGAGGACCAGGTGCGGCAGCGCCTTGTGGACAAAGTGCCGCTGAAGCGGGCCGGCACGCCGGAGGACATCGCACGAACCGTGCGGTTCCTGGCGGAAAGTGGCGATTATATCACCGGGCAGATCTTGAACGTGGACGGCGGACGGAGCATTCGATGAGCGGACCGTTGACTGACACCCAGCAGAGAACACTTCTCGAACTCGCCCGCACGCAAGTGGAGATGCTGATCCGCTCGGGCAGGCAGCTTCGACTGGCGAAGGACGACCCGCGGCTGGACGACACCCTGCGGGCGCACGGAGCGGCATTTGTGACGCTGCGCAAGGGAGGGATGCTCAGGGGGTGCATCGGATCCGTGCTGCCGCACGAGCCACTCTGTGAGAACGTTGTCCACAACGCCGTGCAGGCCTGCCGCGATCCGCGGTTTGAGGGTTTCCGCATTCAGCCGGACGAGCTGGAGCAGATCGACATCGAGATATCGGTCCTGGGACCGCCCACCCCGGTGCGCGGCCCCGAGGACGTGCAGGTCGGCCGGGACGGCGTGATCCTCACCCTTGGCGGTCACCGCGGGCTGTTCCTGCCCCAGGTGCCCGTGGAGCAGGGCTGGGACCGTCAGGCGTACCTCCAGCAGCTCGGCCGCAAGGCCGGCCTGGACACGGACGCCTACAAAGACCCGCGGGCCATCCTGGAGACGTTCACGGCCCAGGTCTTCGGCGAGGCCCGTCCCTGACCCCGCCGAATCAGGCCGCAAGCCCGGCGATTGACAGCGCCGGGCTCCCGCCGTAAAAGAAGCGGTTCGCAACTGGCGGCGGGAGCGGTAGCGGGGCGCTTCGTGACGGAACCGAACCGGCAACTGGACGGCGTCCGGCGGCAGATTGATGCCCTGGATGAGCAGATCGTACGCCTGCTGAACCAACGGGCCGGGCTGGTGCAGGACATCGGCCGCCTCAAGGCCCGGGCCGGAATCGCCACGTATCGTCCTGACCGCGAGCGCGAGGTGCTGGACCGGGTGAAGGCCGGCAATACCGGCCCCCTGGCTGACCGTACCCTGCTGGCGATTTACCGGGAGCTGATGAGCGGCTCGTTTTCGCTGGAGAAGCCGCCCCGGATCGCGTATCTCGGGCCGGCCGGGAGCTACTCCCACGTAGCAGCCACCCGAAAGTTCGGGGCGACCGTCGAGTACGAGCCCCTTCGCCATATTGAAGCCCTGTTTGACGAGGTGGAGCGCGAGCACGTGGATCTGGCCGTCGTGCCCATCGAGAACACCTCCGGCGGCGGGGTGGTGGACTCGCTGGACGCGTTCGCCCGGCACGACGTGAAGGTGTGTGCCGAGATTTACCTGGCCGTCCATCACCATCTTCTGGGCAACCTGAAGCTGGAGGAGGTCCGGCGGGTGTACTCCAAGCCGGAGGTCTTCCCGCAGTGTCTGCGGTTCCTGACGGACTGCGGCCTGATGGACAAGACGATCGGCGTGGCCAGCACGAGTGCGGCGGCCCAGCAGGCGGCCTCGGAACCGGGAGCGGCAGCAGTCGGCAACGAACTGGCCGCCGAGCTGTTTGGCCTGGGGAAGATCTGCGACCGGATCGAGGATGACCCGCAAAACACGACCCGGTTTCTGGTCATCGGGCACTCGTCCGCCCAGCCCACCGGGCGGGACAAGACCTCGCTGGTGCTCCGGGCGGCGGATCGCCCGGGGGCGCTGGTGGACGTGCTGGACGTGTTTCGGCAGGCGCAGGTGAACATGACCTACATCGAGTCGCGCCCCAGCCGCGTGAAGAAATGGGAGTACGCCTTCTTCATCGACGTGGAGGGACACGGGGCCGATCCCGTTGTGGCAGAGGCCATCGAGAAGATCCGGCCCCTGTGCAGCGAACTGCGAGTGCTTGGATCGTTTCCGCGGGCGGATGAAGTCTTATAGACCACGAGAGTGCTACGATGCGAAAGCCCTTTGTCGCCGGTAACTGGAAGATGCACAACACGCTGGCCGAGGCCCGTGCCCTTGCCAAGGCCGTGTGGAACGGCCTGCGTGGAAAGACCCGGGTGGACGTGGCCCTTTGCCCGCCGTTTACGGCTCTTGCGACCGTGGCAGAGGCGATCAAGGAATCACCCCTCAAGCTGGGGGGACAGAACTGCTACTTCGAGCCGAAGGGGGCGTTTACGGGCGAAGTGTCTGCCCCCATGCTCGCGGACGCGGGGTGCACCTGCGTGATTATCGGACATAGCGAGCGACGGCAGGTTTTCGGCGAGAATGGCGATCTGCTGCACAAGAAGGTCCGGGCAGCTCTGCAAGCCGGCCTGGACGTCATCTACTGCGTTGGCGAGACGCTGGAGGAGCGCGAAACCGGGCGGACGGAGGCGGTTGTGGCCAGGCACCTGGACGAGGTTCTTGCCGGCGATATCCCTCCCTCCCGCCTTACCGTCGCGTACGAGCCGGTCTGGGCGATCGGGACGGGGCGGACCGCCACGCCCGAGCAGGCTCAAGAGGTTCATGCGTTCATCCGGCCGCGACTGGCGAAGGTCTTCGGGGCGGATGCGGCGTCCGCCATGCGGATCCAGTACGGCGGGAGTGTGAAGCCGAGCAATGCGGCCGGCCTGATGGCATGCCCGGACATCGATGGGGCCCTGGTGGGCGGGGCGTGCTTGGTGGCGGCGGACTTTCTGGCTATCATAGCGGCCGC
>CAZBFW010000498.1:0-3845 GCA_964491135.1 uncultured Phycisphaeraceae bacterium
ATTGCCGCAGGGCCGGATCCGGCCGCGGGCAGCCTGGTGATCACGTCGAACCTGGGGGAGCCCAACGCGATCACCCTGGACGCGACGGACATTCGGAACGGGACGTCCGGCGTGCTGCCCTTCACTTTCACGAACACGCCCGGGACCGGTGAAGGCGTGAGCACGGGCATGATCGTCTACGACTCGCTGGGCAACCCCGTGGAAGTGCGCATCCGGGCGGTCATGGAATCGCAGGACAGCACCGGTACCACCTGGCGCTTCTATGCGGAATCACCGGATGACACGGACGCCTCTGCGGTGCTGGGCAGCGGCACGATCGCGTTCGACCAGAACGGACAGTTCGTCTCCGCGACGGGAACCACCGTGCAGATCGACCGGGCCGGCACTGGAGCGGCCAGTCCCCTGCAGATCAACCTGGACTTCACGGCCCTGACCGGGCTGGCCCGGGGTACGTCGCAGCCCACGCTGGTCATGAGTCTCCAGGACGGCTATCCGGCGGGCGAGCTGATCGACTACTCGATCGACGAGGACGGCATCATTACGGGCACCTTCAGCAACGCCCAGACGCGGGTGTTCGGGCAGTTTGCCGTGGCGACGTTTGCGAACCCGGAAGGCCTGGTGGCGCTCAGTGAGAACACCTTTGTACCGGGCGCGAATTCCGGCGAAGCGATGGTGATGACGCCGAACACGCTGGGGGCCGGCAGCATTGAGTCCGGGTCCCTGGAGTTGAGCAACGTGGAGCTGGCCCGGGAGTTCATCGGACTGGTGACGGCGGCGACCGGGTTTTCGGCGGCCAGCCGCGTGGTGCGGTCGGCGGACGACATGCTGCAGGAGCTGCTGATGCTGGTCCGGTAATGTGGCGGAGGAAGGGGTCCGGCGGTTGGCGAGGGACCGAGCGATGGGCCGGTGACCGGCGTGGGAGCGGGCTGATGATACTGCTGACGCGTCTGAACAAGCAGCCGGTGGTGGTGAACGCGGAGCTGATCAAGTTCATCGAGCGGACGCCGGACACGCTGATCACGCTGATCAACGGCGACCGTCTGATGGTGCTGGAATCTCCGGAGGACGTAGTGGACCGGGCCATGGAATACGCCCGGCAGATACGGGGGTTTCGCGTGATCTGAACCCGAGGATGCCTAATACGGGACTTCGGGGCTGTCGATATCGATAGGAAGCGCTGCTGCGCGAGTTCGCAGGAAAGCGAAAGAGCATGGATCTCGCAACCATTATCGGGCTGGTCGCAGGCTTCGGGCTGGTCGGTTGGTCGATCATCTCCGGCGGGGACATGGGGGCGTTTGTCGACGCGCCATCCATGGCCATTGTGTTCGGTGGTGGGGCAGCTTCCGTGCTGATCAGCTTCCCGCTCGCCAATGTATTGACGACTCTGGGCGTGGTGAAGAAGGCGTTCTTGACGAAGGCCCGCGATCCGGCCGAGCTGATCAAGGAGTTGGTCGGTTACGCGGAAGTGGCCCGCCGCGACGGCATCCTGTCCCTGGAGAACATGACCAAGGACATCGACGATAATTTCATCGTGTCCGGCATCCAGATGGCGGTGGACGGGACCGACCCGGAGCTGATCGAGCAGATCATGACCAGCGAGCTGGAGGCCATCGCGGACCGGCACGAGACCGGAAAAGCCCTGTTCGATGCGGCGGGGAAGTACTTCCCGGCGTTCGGCATGATCGGGACCCTGATCGGTCTGATCGTCATGCTCAAGAGCATGGATGATCCGACCAAGATCGGCAGCGGCATGGCCGTGGCCTTGATCACCACCCTCTACGGAGCCATGGCCGCCAACATGGTCATGCTGCCGATCGCGGACAAGCTGTCGCGGCGGAGCCAGGAGGAACTGCTGCTGAAAACCATCGTCATCCGAGGGGTGATGGCGATCCAGGCGGGTGACAACCCCCGGGTCGTCGAACAACGACTGACCACCTTCATCCCGTACAACAAGCGAAAGAAGGAAGACGAGGCGTCCGAACGGCGGGCGGCGTGATCCGGCCAGGGGCATCGAGCAGTGGCAAGGAAGAAAAAGAAAGGACCGGAAGGGGCGCCCGACTGGCTTCTGACCTACGGGGACATGATGTCGCTGCTGCTGTGCTTCTTCGTCATCATCGCGTCGATGAGTGAGCTGAAGAAGGAGGATCGCTTCATGCAGGTGCTGGAGTCCATCCGCGCCGCCTTCGGATACGACAGCTCCCTGGGACAGCTTCCCACGAACACGCCGGTCGCGAACAGCCTGATTCAGCAGCTCGTGCAGATCATCCTGCCGCAGTATCGCAAGAACCAGGGAGACTCCGATGAGATCAGCATCCGGGCCAAACAGGTTCGGGTGACCAATATCCGGGAGGGCACGCACATCGAAATCGGCGGCCGCATTTCGTTCGACCGGTTCAGCGCCGTTCTCAAGCCCGGTGCCGAGGCCCAGATTGCCCAGCTGGCGGCAAAGATCGAGGGGTACAACACGATCCTCGAGATCACCGGCCACGCCACGCGCGAGCCCCTGCCGCCGGATTCCATTTACGGAGACCCCTGGGGTCTCTCCTTCGCCCGGGCCCGTGCGGTGGGCGATGCCCTCGAGATGCACGGCGTCCGGCCGGAACGGCTGCGCCTGATTGCCGCGGGGGACGCCGCACCCCTGGAAGCCCAGGCATACGACGAGGAAACACTCGCGGCCAATCGCCGGGTCGAGATCGTGGTGACCGAGGCGCTGGTTCAGGAATACGAAGGCCGGCTCTATACCGGCGAGCAACGGGAGTAGTCATCATGCCGGAACAGGACATCGACGCCAGTGTCGGTCCCCCCAGCCGACGGGCCAAGCTGATTCCCTACGTCGTTGTGGCCGGGCTGATGCTGGTCGAGGGCGTGGGCATCTTCGTTGCGATGAAGACGCTGGGCGGCGACCCGGCGGCGACGGAAGCGCAGGCGCCCGGTGAGAGCATCCTGATCGACGGAAAGAGCGAGAATGCGCTGCCCGTGGAACACCAGATCTGCGAGCTGGACGCCTTCAACAAGCTCACCGGCAAGCTTCTGCTCTACCATGTTGAGGTGGCCGCCACCATCGATCGGCAGCATGAGGAACGGTTCAAGAAGCTGCTCGAGTTGCGCAAGTCCACCATCAGCGACCGGGTCACCACCGTCATCCGCAGCGCCGACCCGAAATACCTGCAGGAACCCGGGCTGGAGACGATCCGCCGGCAGATTAAATTCGAACTGGATAAAGTGCTGGGCGATGAGCAGATCATCATCGATCTCCTGATTCCCAGTCTGCTCCAGTCTTCCAGTTGATCTTTCATTGCGGACCCGCCCCGGTGCGGGCCGATAAGCACGTATTCAGATGGGCCCCAGAGTATGCCTGATCCGGGTACGGACAAATCCCAGGACGCATCCGACATCAGTCAGTCGGAGATCGATGCCCTGCTGGAAGCGGCTGGTGTGGCCGATCCGGCCGGGGACTCGGCTCCGGCCGGCGATGAAGGGTTGAGCCAGGCGGACATCGACGCCGCCCTTCAGACGGCTGCGAAGGGCGCGCCCGCTCCCGCCGCACGGGAGACTCGCGTCGACTCCGAGGGCCGTCCGTTCGACGCGGCCGCCTCGGCCATGGCCGCGGCCATCGCGGAGGAGCGGAGTGCCGCGGCCGCCGAGTCCGACGTTTCGCTGCAGACCGTCGAGTTGCCGGACTTCGGCGCGGACGAGGGCACGGCGACGACCGCGTTACAGAGCATCGACCTGCTCAACGACGTTCGCCTGCGAGTGCGGATCGAGTTGGGCCGGACCCGGATGTACGTGGAGGACGTGCTGCGCCTGGGGGAAGGGAGCGTCGTGGAGCTGGACAAGCTGGCCGG
>CAZBFW010000499.1:0-3835 GCA_964491135.1 uncultured Phycisphaeraceae bacterium
GGTAGTAGTCGTAGTAGCTGACGAAGTACTCGACGGCGTTCTCCGGGAAGAGGGCCCGGAACTCCTCATAAAGCTGGGCGGCCAGCGTCTTGTTGTGCGAGATGACCAGCGTCGGCCGGTTCAGCCGGGCGATCAGATGGGCCATGGTGAACGTTTTGCCCGAGCCCGTCACGCCCAGCAGACATTGCTGCGGCGCCCCTCTCCCGAAGGCGGAGACCAGGTTCTCGATGGCCTGCGGCTGGTCACCCTGCGGCTCGTACTCGCTGACCAGGTGAAACCGATCCACACCCACCTCCCGCGTTTGAGCCGTTTCCCTCCCGCAACACGCCCTGGCCCCTGCCGGATTCCGGGCAGTATAGGGCTGCGGATCAGGCCCGACAACGCAGACCACCCGGTCCTGCACAACGGGAGAGGCAGCCGCCCCCGCGTGCCCGGCGTACCAATGCAAAGGCGGCCCCCGCGGTGAACGCGGGGACCGCCTCGCGAGTCCCGTGCTCTCTCTGCTCTCTCAGCCGCCACAGTGGCGGAGGAGTCTCGTCAGGCCGCCAGGTAGCTGTCCTCCAGCACCTGCCGGATTTTCTGCAACGCCCGGTTCTGAATCTGCCGGACCCGCTCCTTCGTCACGCCGATCATCAGGCCTACCTGTTCCAGCGTCTTGGGCTGCGCCGTCTCGGGGTCCGGCGCGGACAGGGCGAACCGCTCGTCAATCACCGTCCGCTCGACGTCGTTCAGCTCGGCCAGGTTCTTCATGAGGATCGACCGCAGCTCGTCGATGCAGTTATTCTCGTGCTCCTCTCGCTTGCGCTCAATGAAGTCGCTTTTTTCGATGGCCGGATCAAACTCGACGGGGAAACGCCCTCGATGCCGGCTGGCCCGCATGGCCACCCGGGAAAACGCCTTGAGAATGGACCGGCACGAGTACGTGCTGAACTTGAACCCCAGTCCGCAGTTGAACTTCTCCACGCTCCGCAGCAGGGCCATGTTGCCCTCACTGATCAGCTCGTTGTAGTCGATGCCGGTCAGCCGCGTTCGCTTGGCCATCGCCAATACCAGCGGAATGTTCCGCCGGGCGATCTCCGCGCGGGCGTTCAGCATCCGCTTGGCCCAGCCCAGCAATTGCCGGACGGCCGCGGCCGTCAGACGCTTGTTCTGGTGCTGCTTCAGGATTTCCATGATGCGGGCGCGGGCCAGGTTCATCCGCAAGAACAGGGTCTGCTCCTGGTCCGCGTCCAACGTCGGCACCTTGGAGTCCGGCAGCGACGGGTCCACCACCGGCTCCGGCGACACGAACTCGGTCGCCGCCGCGCCGGCCAGTTGCGCCTTGGCTCCAAACAGCTCCAGGTCGGCGTTCCGGCTGCGCAGGCGCGGGTGATCCACATACTCGACCGGCTCGGACAGCAGCCGCTCGAGCAGCTCCAGATCCTGCGGATCCAGCACGCTCAGAACAGCTTTGCCCGGCAGGGCTGCCTGGGGCGCGTACGTCACCGTGCCGTACGACTTGGGTTCGTCAGTTAGTTTGGCTGCCATGTCACAACTCCTTCAGCCTCTGAGGCCTTTGGACCGGGCCGATATCGACCCGTCATCCCAGCTTCAATCTACGATCTACTACGTTCCTCTGCCCAAATGGTGCGTCTTTCGTGACCTCTTTTTACCGGGCCTCGCAGGGCCTTTGCGCGCATCCCTGAGACAGGGACAAACGCGTACCGTCCTTCGCTTAATGGGGGGAGAGTGGTGCGTTGGGGAGCCTACCGCCGCATATACTATACCACACGCCAATTGTCCTGACAAATATCGGGTCTGCTCCGAAGCCGGGTATTCACCCCATTTTTGACCTGTACGGCGCCTCTGGGGCGGGCTTGGCGCGCCCCGATCCCACGTCACCCGCGGCACGCCACGCCGACCGGGCCCTCGCTTGGCCATCAATGCCCGGGCAGCACTCCGTTTGCCGGACCGGCCGGCAGCCGCTTTCTTCCGCCCGGCCCCGGCCATACCATCCTTCCGGTCCCGCGACCGGTCCGTCGCACATTGTGAAACAGGGCACAGACAATTCGCCCCGGGGAGACGCAGATGAACCTCGCAGCGCTGAATCTGCCAGAGCAGATCGCCGGCGTACTTGATGCAGTTGTCGCTTTGCGCCAAGACCTGCACGCGCACCCTGAGTTGGCGTTCGAGGAAAGCCGCACCGCCGGACGCGTGCTGGAGCATCTTGGTGCGATCCCGGATCTCAAGCTACGTAGCGGTGTCGGAGGCACCGGCGTCTTGGCCCTGCTCAACGCCGCCCGCCAGGGCCCTTGCGTGGCCCTTCGAGCGGACATGGATGCGCTTCCCATCCAGGAGGCCACCCGCCTTCCCTATGCCTCCACGACGCCCGGCAAAATGCACGCCTGCGGGCATGACGGGCACACGGCCGCCCTGGTGGGTGCCGCGATTGTGCTGTCCCGCATGGGTGACCGGCTCCCTGGCAGGGTGAAGTTCATCTTTCAGCCGGCGGAAGAGGCCGGCGGCGGTGCCGCTCGCCTGATCGATGAGGGGGTGCTGGACAACCCGAGGGTCGACGCCATCTTCGGCCTCCACGGCTGGTCGGACGTGGAACTGGGACACGTCGCCGTGGCCGCCGGCCCGGTCATGGCGGGCACGCGGACTTTCGACCTGACCCTGCGGGGCAAGGGGGCTCACGCGGCGTACCCGCACCGCGGGGGCGACGTGATTGCGGCCGCGTGCCAGATCGTGACCGCCGTTCAGGCAATCCGAACGCGCAGGATTGACCCGGTCACCCCGCTGGTGATCTCTATCTGCGAAATCACCGGGGGGCAGACGCACAATGTGCTTCCGGAGACCTGTCGCGCAAAAGGGACCATCCGGGCGCTGGATGCCGCGGCACTGGAGTCCGCCTGGACGCAGGTGCAGCGGACGGCTCATGCCGTGGCGGCCATGTTCGATGTCGAGGCGCGCTTCGAGCTGGTCGACGCGTATCCACCCGTGGTCAATGACGCCGGATGTGCCAGGCTGGTGTGCGAGGTCGGGCGCGAGTTGCTGGGGCCGGACCGCGTCGCCGACGCGCACGCGCCCAGCATGGGCGGCGAGGACTTTGCCTACTATTGCCAGCGCGTGCCCGGTGCGTTCTTCCGTGTCGGCGTCCGCCCGGGCAACGCGTCCGACTGGCCGGCGATTCACAACCCGGAGTACGACTTCAACGACGCCGCGTTGCCCACGGCCATCGCGATGTACTGCGGGGTAGCCCTGAAGTTTCTGGCCGCCCCCCCCGGCTCGCTCTGTGGCTGACTGCCGGAGCCGTTCCCCGCGCTCGAAGCGCCGGGACTCCTGGTCCCCCGCCGTTCTGCCCAAGCGTGCCGGGTTCCGTTCGTTCTCGTGGTCGCTTCCAGGCTCCGTCGCTTGGTCGCTCCGGCTGCCGCCCGATCGGCCTTCTTGTCGGGGAGGTGAGTGCCTGCCAAACGGCGTCAGGACCCCACAGAAGGGCGATTTCACTCCTTTTCAAAAGATTTGAAAGATCGTGGGCGGAGGATGCGGACCGCTCTAGAATGCATGTCATGGCGTTGAAGTTCCCCGATTGGGCTCAACAGGGTCTGGCTGCCGTCAGCGGAGCCGATGGAAACGGACGCGTGCCGGCAGACCTCTACGCGCCGATTGCGGACGATCTCGAACGGGTCCGCCGGCTGTTTGAGGACACTCTGTTCAGCGACTTTCCGTTCATCAATGAGCTGAGTACGTACGTGCATGGGTATCGGGGCAATATGCTCCGTCCGGCCCTGTTGCTTCTGTCCGGCCGGGCCGTCGGCGATATCCTGACCCTTCTTGATCTTCTCGCCCTTCATGA
>CAZBFW010000500.1:0-3830 GCA_964491135.1 uncultured Phycisphaeraceae bacterium
GATCTCGCCGCAGGCGGGGCAGATCTCGCA
Organism: uncultured Phycisphaeraceae bacterium; assembly: GCA_964491135.1. Lineage (GTDB taxonomy): Bacteria > Planctomycetota > Phycisphaerae > UBA1845 > UBA1845 > JAFGJQ01. Next base: position 31 of record CAZBFW010000500.1, read on the forward strand.
TTCCAGGTCGCGCAGGAGATGCTCTGCTCACCGGCGCTGTTGGCCCAGCCGTGGCTGCTGGCCCAGGGGTATGACATCGTGCCGATTCCCGGAACCCGCAAGGCGAAGCGCGTGGAGGAGAACGCGGCGGCGGCGGAGATCATTCTGACCGCGGAGGATCTGAAGCGGATCAACGAGGTCGCGCCGCCGGGCGCCGCGGCTGGATCACGCTATCCGGACTGGGCGATGAAGTTCGTGAACGGCTGACCGGTTCGATTGGGCGGCGCCACCGACCGGAATTGACGAATGGCATCCAAGCCGCAGACAAACGTGCCAATGGCCGGCAGGGCCCGCCCGGCCTGCCCGCTGGTCCGGGCCACACCCCTCACCGGTCGGCTGATGCTCTGCCTGGGACTGCTCTTCCTGGTGCCCGCGCTGTCGATCCAGGTTTCGGACTGGATTGGCGGGTGGCACTCGTGGGATGACCAGCAGGTTCTCAATCTGATCCTCGCGGGGTTGACGGTGGGGATGAGCCTGTGGGTCTGGCGGCGATTCGTGCGATGGACGCTTGGCCGCGCCGCCGCCACGGCCATTACCATGCTGGTGCCACTGGCCCAGGTGCTTTGGTGGCAGCCGATGTTCAACGTCGGTTGTATTACTGACAACATCCTGCGTACCGGGCAGAACCTCAGCCTGATCGGCTTGTGGGTGTGGGTGGTCGTGTGGCTTTGGTGGGGCCTGGATCGGGGCTGGGCGGTCCTGCGGACACGTTGGCCGCTTACCGCTGACGGGAGGCGAATGATGACACCGACTGCGCGTTCCCTGGCCGCGGGCATGGGCCTGCTGCCGTTTCTGGTCGGCCTGTGGCTGATTCTCTGCATCTTCCTGGTGGACGTGGTGCGCCTGGATTTCAACGAGCATTCGGTGCTGATCTGCAATGGCGTGTGCGCCGTTGTTGCCGTCGTCGTCTGGATCCTGATCTGGCGGCGTCGCGTGGCATGGACGCGACGAGCGCGGATCGGGACGATTCTCTCCTCGGGAGTGCTTCTCCACGTCGCGGTTCTGGTTCCGCTGTACGCCGTGCTATGCTTTGATTCAGACGGGGAGGTCTGTGTCATTGCGCTTCCGGTTGTTGCGCTGGGGGTTTGGCTGATGTTCACGACGTTCTTGTGGCCGGCGCGGGCGGTGCCGGTGCAGGAGCGGATCGAGGCGAGTGTTCGTTGCATGCGGTGCGGCTACAGCCTCCGCGGCCTGACCGCCACCCGCTGTCCGGAGTGCGGCTTCGAGCCGACGCTGGAGGCGTTTTGTGCCGGGTGGGTGACCGAAGAAGGGCTGTGACGCCGCGCCGTTGAATATGGGTCCCGTCTTCCGTTGTTCCCGGCCTCTCCTCGTGCGTTGCGAATTCGGCTCGAAGCGATGGTGGGAAGACGCCTGACAGAGTGTCTCTTTGTTCGCTCGACGAACGGTTCCGGGGTCGATTCACCCGCCATGAGCAGGCCCGCTTGCTTTCGCCGGGGCACGCGTTACCATGTGCGTCGCTGGAGTGGGCCGGACGCGGGTGGGCAGGCGTGACTCGCGGTTTGACGCGAAGACGTCGGATGACGAAGTGAAGGGCGGCCCGAAGGGGCGGGCGGTCATTTACGAGTAAGCCGATGTGGTCGAATACCTCCGCGTGTTCGTCCGCGTCGGTTTTTTTTGCCGCTTTGGCGGCATGGATGCCGGCTCGCGAGGGGGCAGCCGGCGGACGCCGCACCGGGAGGGGCGAACGTCGACGTGAGTGCAAAGGCAAGGGCCGGAAGGACGGAACATGGAACTACCCCCCCGCTCACGGGGCGATGAACTGCTGCAACCGGGGGCATTGCTCGATTTGCGCCACCGAGTGCGGCGCCTTGCCCGCGCGCATGACCTGACCAGCGTGATCGCCTGCGCCTTCGACCCACGCACGCGGATGCTCCCCTTCGTTTACGCGGCCACGCACATGGTGCCGGCGGGCGTCCGGGCCGTTGGCGCCGCCATGCTGGACGCAGGCTTTGAGAAGACGCGCATCATCCTGCAGCAGTGGAACCCGAACTTTCGACCGCAACAGATGCGCCTGGACGGGCGCATCCCGGACCTGTTCATGGTGTCGAGCATGCAGCTTCATTCCGCTGCCTGCGAGGGGCTGATCCGCGACGCGTGCCGCATCGATCCCCGGTATCGCCCGCTGATCATCGTCGGCGGTCCCAAGGCGATCTACGAGCCCTGGGACGCTTTCAGTGCCGATCCCCTCGACCCGTGGGGCGCCGACGTGGCCGTCACCGGCGAGGAATACGTACTGCTCGACCTGCTGGAGGTTCTGCTGTCGATCCGGGCGAGCGGCGAATCGCTGCGATCAACGTTTCTGCGGGCGCGGAACAGCAGCCTTCTCGACGGCGTTCCCGGCCTGGTCTATGCACAGACGGACAGGGCTGGTGTCGCGGAGACGCTGATCGACACGGGTGTTCAGCGCCTGCTGGGCGATCTGGACGAACTGCCGCACCCGGTGCTGGGCTACCGGTTGCTGGAGCCCCCCGGCCGGCGGGCGACGCTCGGTGCACATGCTCTTCCCGCCGGGCGCGTGGCCCGGTACAGCCCGATCGCATCCCTCGTGATGACGTTTGGCTGCAAGTTCGCTTGTCCCTATTGCCCCATTCCCGCGTACAACCAGCGGCAGCATCGCGTGAAGAGCGGAGCGCGCATCGCGGACGAGCTTCAGCGGCTGTATCAGGAGTACCGCATCCACAACTACTTCGGCACGGATGACAACTTCTTCAACCGGAAGGAGCGTGCGCTGGACATCATCGAGACCCTGGCCCGCACGGAAATCGACGGTGCGCCGCTCTGCAAGCGGGTTCGCTGGGGCACGGAGGTCACTCTTCACGATGCGTTCCAGCTCCGCGATCACTTCAGGACGGTTCGCAAGGCGGGCGTGCGTGCCCTGTGGATGGGGATCGAGGACATGACCGGGTCCCTGGTGAAGAAGGGCCAGAGCGTCGACAAGATGACCGAGGTGTTCCGCCTGCTGCGGTGGCACGGCATCTGGCCGATGCCGATGATGATGCACCACGACGCGCAGCCGCTGGTCAGCCGCGGCCCTGGGCCCGGGGGTCTGCTCAACCAGGTCGGCCTGCTACGCAAAGCCGGCGCGATCAGCATGCAGGTGCTGATGCTGGTGCCCGCGACGGGCTCCGCGTTGTATGCCGGAACCCACACGTCCGGGATGGCCTACGAGAGCGTCGGGGGGCGTCGCGTGGAGGAACACATGCTCGGCGGAAGCCACGTTGTGGCGTCGTTCCATCCGAAACCCTGGCGCAAGCAGTTGAATATCCTGGCGGCCTACCTCTACTTCTACAATCCCGTCCGCTTTCTTTGGGCCCTGGTGCGGCCGAAGAGCCGCCTGTACCTCGTGGATGCCGGCGAGCAGTTGCTGGGCATGAAGGGTCTGTTGTTGACCGCCCGCCGGACCCTCGGCTGGACCCTGCGACTGCGTTGGGGCGACATCCGACGCCGATCGGCGCCGCCCATGAGCCCCATACCGATGCGCAGCGCCGACGGCCTGGAGGCGGACCACGCTCTGCCCGGAACGCGGCCCGCGACAGCGGTTGGACGGAAGGAGTCGACCGGCGCCCGGCGCGGACTTCCCGCGACGGAGTTGCCGGCGCGTTCCGGACGGATGTGACGGCGCGCGGCCGGATCGCGATGCGGTCACCCCGGCGCTTCCTGGATGCGACGGAGGCCCCAGGGGGAACGGGGGCGCAGAGACTCAGATATTGTCGCCGCGGAAGAAGGCGGCGGCCATGCGG
>CAZBFW010000501.1:0-3828 GCA_964491135.1 uncultured Phycisphaeraceae bacterium
GAGATAATGAGCGGTGACTGGAGTTCAGACGTGTGCTCTTCCGATCTAGTGAGCACCAGGGCCAGGGTCAACCCGACGGCCGCCCCCGACCCCGTGCGGGGCGGACGCTGCGGAAGCTGCAGGTTCGGACTCTTCGTCATGGCTACAACCGCGCCTCCCTGGCCCGAAAGAACTTCACGAGCGGCTCCACAAACGACTCTCCCGTCTGAACGCGAATGGCCTCGATGTTCATGCGGCGGAACATCCGGTCTCGCGCCTCCCTCAGCATGGCGGCGTCCGTCGCGTATTGCCGCCGCAGGCCGCGGCTGCCGGTGTCGACCACGATCACGTCACCCGCCTCCGCGTCCAGCAGCTCGATGAGCCCGACGTTCGGCAGGTCCGCCTCCCACCGATCCGAGACGGCCACCGGAATCATGTCGTGCCGGCGGCGAGCCACCCGCAGGCCCTGCTCATACCCGGCGGCCAGAAAATCGCTGACCAGAAAAACCACCGCCCGGCGGGTGGTGACCTTGTTCAGGTAGTCCAGGGCGCCGGCCACATTCGTGCCGCGCCCCTGCGGCTCATGATACAACACCTCGCGGATGACCCGCAGCACGTGCCGGGTGCCCTTCTTGCCCGGCACGAACTTCTCCACCTCATCGGAGAAGATGATCAGCCCGACCTTGTCGTTGTTGCGGATGGCGGAGAAGGCAAGCGTGGCGCAGACTTCCGCCACGAGCTCCCGCTTGAGCTGCTCGGACGACCCGAACTGAAGCGACCGGCTCACGTCCACCAGCAGCATGACCGTCAGCTCGCGTTCCTCGCGGTAGACCTTGACGAACGGGGCCCCGTACCGGGCCGACACGTTCCAGTCGATGGTGCGCACCTCGTCGCCGATCTGGTATGGCCGGACCTCCTCGAACTCCATCCCGCGCCCCTTGAACGCGGAATGATACTGCCCCGCCAGCACGTCGTTGGCCATGTGCGACGTACGGATCTGGATACGGCGGATCTTTTTGAGGAGTTCCTTCGGTATCATCGCTTCGTAGCCAAACGCAAAAACGCAGGAAAACGAATGCACCCGCCTACGTCAGCTCTCAACGCGCATTCTTGTTCTTTGTTGACGCGACGAACCTACGGGTCCCTGCGACAACCGTTGTGAGGATGCGGGACAACTCTTCGGCCTCCTGGCTCACCTTTTGGTGCTTCTCTCCCCGCAGCATACTGGCTCGCTCGCTCAGCCTTAGCCAGTACCGCTTCTCTCCTGCCTCCTTTCGAGCCACATTGCAGCAGTAAGCGAAATCCGATTCACTGAACGCGTGATCCGCCTCCCATACATTCGCACCAACGGACGTTCCACTCCGAACGAGTTGACGAAGAATCGCTCTGCCCTTGTCCGAACGCGGCAGGTCATCGACGATGTCCAGGATGGCCACGCCAAAGTCGAGCGTCCTCTCTGCCAAGTCCCCCTGAATTCGCGTCATGTCCACTCGCTCCTTCCGTCAACAACTCGGTGCTTCCGCGTTTCCCTGTTTCTGTGTTTTTGCGTTTCTGCGTCTTCGCGTTTTTTGCGTTTTCGCGTTCTTGCGTTTTTGCGTTTTTGCGTTTTTGCGTTTTTGCGTTTCCTACGGCACGGCCACGTGTTCCAGTATCGCCCGCACTACGTCGTCGGACTTCTTTTCTTCCGCTTCCGCCTCGTAGGTCACGATCACGCGGTGGCGCAGCACGTCCAGGGCCACGTTCTTCACGTCCTGCGGCGTCACGTAGCCCCGGCCGGCCAAAAACGCCGACGCCTTGGCGCCCAGCGTCAGGTAGATGGTGGCGCGGGGCGAGCCGCCGTACTGGATCCAATCCTCGATGCCCAGCCGCAGCGGACGCGGATCGCGGGTGGCCTGCACCAGGTCGACCACGTAATCCTTGATCCGGTCGTCCATGTAGATTTCGTCCACCACCTTGCGTGCCGCGATCACGTCGGCGGGCTTCATCACGGGCCGGATAGTTGTGGCCGGCCGCGTGTAGGACATCCGGTCCAGAATCTGCCGCTCCTGCTCGCGGGTCGGATACGTCACGATCAGCTTGAGCATGAAGCGATCCACCTGGGCCTCCGGCAGCGGGTAGGTGCCCTCCTGCTCGATGGGGTTCTGGGTGGCCAGCACCAAAAACGGCTCGTCCAGCTTGAACGTGTCCGTGCCGATGGTCACCTGCCGCTCCTGCATCGCCTCCAGCAGAGCGCTCTGCACCTTGGCCGGTGCCCGGTTCACCTCGTCCGCCAGGATGATGTTGGAGAAGATCGGCCCCTTCTTGACCGTGAACTGCCCGTCGGATGGCCGGTAGATCAGCGTGCCGATCAGGTCGGCCGGCAACAGGTCCGGCGTGAACTGGAGGCGTTGGAAGCCCGTGTCGATGCCGGCGGCCAGGCACGAGACGGCCGTCGTTTTGGCCAGCCCGGGCACGCCCTCGATCAGGATGTGCCCGTTGGCCAGCAGCCCGACGAACATCTTGCGGAGCAGGTCCTCCTGCCCGACGATGACCTTCTGCATTTCGTTCAGCAGGCGCTGAAATGGTTCGCTCTTGGCTTCAACTTCTGCCGCGATTTGCTTGACATCCACCTGTGAGACATTCATCCCGCACGACTCCTGTGAATTTAGGCTGAATCCCCTGGGGGGAGTGACGATAGCCGTATCCCAATAGGGACGCAAGACGGGGCCGGTTCCTGTCAACGGAGTCGGGGGGCCAGGGGGCAGGGGCCAGGGGTCGGGGGTCGGGGGTCGGGAGGCGGGAGGCGGTCGGAGGCACGGAGGAGCCAGGGGTGTGCCACGGCTCTGGAGCCGTGGTGAAGTTCAGGGCATCGGATTCGCCTGACCCGTCAAGTCACCTCCGGCCGACACGCGCGTGCACGACACGGAGGAGAGAGCGAGCACCGCCCAAGAACCGTGGTGAGATTCAGGCGATCGAGTCGATGGATCTGGCAAGGCGCGTCCGGCTGACATCCGCGGAGGGGGCGGAGTACACAGGAAAACACGAACACTGTTCAAGAACAGTGGCACGATGTGGATCCTTGCTGCTGTCAGTCTCTCATTGTGGACGTCGTGCACAGCGGGTATAGTTCGTGTATGGACCGATCACGTACGGCACTCAAGCGACTGTCCGACCGCGGGAACGACAACTTCGTGCCCGGGACGATGGCGGAGCGCATCGCGATGGTGTGGCCGCTCACGGTGGAAGCCAGCTCTCTGAGCAAGCAGCATGATCCTGAACGAAGACTACAGAGACATGTTACTCGCCTTAGCCGACGCAAAGGCTGAATTCCTGCTCGTGGGTGCGTACGCCATGGCCGCACACGGGTATCCACGGGCAACCATGGACATCGACATCTGGGTGCAGCCGTCAGCCGGCAATGCGGAAGCTGTTCTGCAAGCCGTGACACGATTCGGCGCACCGGTAAACGACTTGACCCGGGCCGACCTTCAGAAGGGTGACACGGTTTTCCAGATCGGGGTGGCTCCGCGAAGGATCGACATCATGACCGGCGCATCCGGGCTTCAGTTTGAGGACGCCCATCGACAATCCGTCGAGATCGAGATCGATGGCATCCGGGTTCGCATTCCGTCGCTCGACGATCTGATCCGCAACAAGAAAGCCTCAGGCCGCGCGCAGGATCTGGCGGACGTGGAGGCGTTGGAAGCCTTGCGGAAGGGCGAAGGACCCGGCTCGACTGGTAACCGGTAGGAAATCGAGACTGTGCATTCCGCGTTCAGCAACCGCCGCGGAGGAAGGTGCCCACGGTGCGGAACAGGATGACAGATCGGAAAGCGTCGTGTAGGGAAAGAGTGTAGGATAGGGTGTAGA
>CAZBFW010000502.1:0-3824 GCA_964491135.1 uncultured Phycisphaeraceae bacterium
GGCGACCCGATCGTCCGGGCGCAGTCCGCACGACATCTGTCCGTCCACAATAACGGCCGGTCCATGGTTGACCCGCTTGGCGACGACCTCCACCACGGCATCCTGCTCCAGGACCATCGGGCGGTGCGTCAGGGAATGTACCAGCAGGGGAGTGAGCACGAACGCATGCACGCCCGGCTGCACGATGGGCCCGCCGGCGGACAGGTTGAACGCGGTGGAGCCGCTGGGAGTGGCCACAATCAGGCCGTCGCCGGCCACGTCCGTCAGTCGCCGGCCGTCCAGGGAGACCGACAGCTCGATGATGCGGAACGGCGGTCCTGCCTGAATCACGCAGTCATTGACCGCCATGCTGGAGAAGACCTGGTAGTCGCCCCGGTGTACGGTCATGTCCAGCATCATGCGATCGCTGATGAGGCTCCGGTCGTGCAGGACGCGATCGAAGTTGAATTGCAGCTCTTCCAGAAGGTAGTCGGCCAGGTAGCCGAGCTTGCCGAAGTTCACGCCCACCAGCGGAATCTGGTCCCGGCCAAGCGATCGGGCCACGCCGAGCATGGTCCCATCGCCTCCGAACACCACGATCATCTCTGCCCCGGCCTCCAGGGCCACCTGCCCGTCGGTGGACAGCATGGCACCGATGATGTCGCAGTGTTTTCGAGCGAACGAGTGAAGGCGTTCCATCGCGGCGGGCACTTCCGCCTTGTCCGGGTTGCCCAGGAGAAAGAGTCGTTTGTGTTGGTTCGGTTCGGTCATGCGGTGCCTGGCCTGTTGACGGACGCGATGGGGCCCTCACGATGACATCAGCGATCGCGGGCCGGTCGATCCTTGGGCCCGTTCATGCACGGGCGCCTCTCGCCGCGCCGGGATTTCCGTAAGCAGTCGATGCACCGCGGCGGCGATGGCGGCGGCGTCGATCCCCACGTCGCTCATCTGCGAACGCCGCGACCCGTGCGGCACGAAATGATCGGCCGGCAGCCCAAGGCGTGCCAGCGGACCGATGTCCAGGCCGAGCTCCTGGGCCGTCTCGAGCACCGCCGATCCGAAACCGCCCGCCACCGAATGATCCTCCACCGTCACCACGGGTCGGCCCGCGGCAAACGCGGTCAGCACCATGCTCCGGTCGATGGGAGCGGCGAAGCGGGCGTTCACCACGCCGGCCGCGACACCATCGGCGGCCAGGATCTTTGCCGCTTCCCGGGCGTTGGCCAACACCGCGCCGTAGGCCAGGATGGTGGCGTCATCGCCGGCACGAACCATTCGGGACACGCCCAGCTCGAATGGCGGACACGGGTCGGGCTTTGCCGGCACGGAGTCACGCGGATATCGGATGGCGACCGGACGATCCTGCGCCACAGCAAACGCGAGAGCCGCGCGCAGCTCCAGTTCGTCGGTGGGAGCCATGAGCACCATTCCGGGCAGAATCCGCAGGTATGCGATGTCGGCGAACCCGTGGTGCACTGCGCCGTCGCCGCCCACGAGACCCGCCCGGTCCAGGCAAAAGATGACCGGCAGGCCCTGGAGCGCCACCTCCTGGAAGACCTGGTCAAACGCTCGCTGCAGAAATGTCGAGTAGATGGCCACGACCGGCCGCAAGCCGGCGCGGGCCATCCCGGCCGCCACGTCAACGGTGCAGCTCTCGGCAATGCCCACGTCCACGTACCGGTCCGGGAACCGCTGCGCGAATGCGGCCAGACCCGTGCCGTCGGGCATGGCGGCCGTCAGGGCGACGACGCGCGGATCCGCCTCGGCCAGGGCGATCATGGCGTCGGAAAAGGCGCGGGTCCAGCTCTTGCCGTTGGGCGGCTGAATGGTGACTTTGCCCGCCTCTACCTGAAATGGGGAAGGGCTGTGGTACATGTTGGGGTCAGCCAGCGCCCATTCGCACCCGCGGCCCTTCTGCGTGTGCACGTGCAACAGCACGGGGTGCGGAACGTCCTTGACCAGCTCGAGCACTTCAATGAGCTGCTCGATGTCGTGCCCGTCCACGGGACCGACGTACTGGAACCCGAAATTCTCGAAAAGCTGGTTCGGCGTCAGCGTGGCCTTGATGCCGTCCTTCAGGTGAATGAGCGCGTCGGAAAACGCCTTGCCCACGATGGGAACGCGGGGCAGCGTCTGCTGTACCTGACGCTTGATCTCTCCGTACACCGGATTGGCCCGAAACCGGGCGAGGTGCATGGCCAATGCGCCTTGCGTGGGGGCAATGCCCCAGCTGTTGTCGTTCAGCACGACCAGAAACTGCCGGCGCAGCGTGCCCGCCTGGTTCAACCCCTCGAACGACAGCCCGTTAACGATGCTCGCGTCGCCCACCAGGGCCGCGACGCGGTGGGTCCGGCCGGCCTGCTGGTCGGCCCGGGCCAGTCCGACGAGGCTGGCGATGGCCGTTCCCGCATGGCCGACGTTGAACAGGTCGTATTCGCTTTCGTCGATGGCGGGGAAGCCGGACAGGCCGCCGTCCTTGCGGATGGAGTCAAATCGGTCGTTGCGTCCCGTGATCAGCTTGTGCGGGTAGCATTGATGACCCACGTCGAGCACCAGCCGATCCGTCGGCGTGTTCAGACAGCGGTGCAGAGCGATGGTCAGTTCCACGACGCCCAGGTTGCTGGCGAGGTGTCCGCCGTTGCGACCGACGACCTCCACGATGCGAGTGCGAATTTCCTCGGCCAGGGCCGGCAGGCGGCTGACCGGGATCGCGCGAAGATCACGTGGGGAACCAATCGTCTCGAGAATTGCCATGGTGTGTATCCACTCCGGACCGGCGCCGGTCCGACCGCGACGGGCGGAGCCTGGCTCCGCCGTGCATCCCGCTGGGCCGCCTGATCCGTGACCGATGCGCCGGTACTCGTCCCTACGTCGCAGACCGGCTCAATGTTTGCGATCCATGCAGAACCGGGCCAGCTCTGCCAGATCCTGGGCCTGCGGCCCGAAACGGGTCAGGGCTGCTTCGGCCGCCTCCACGGCGGCGAGCCCGACCCGCCGGCTTTCCGAAATACCGACGCACGCGGGGTACGTCTGCTTGCCCGCCTGCGCATCCTTGCCAACAGCCTTGCCCATGTCCTCGGCCGTGGAGGTCACGTCCAATAAATCATCGGCGATCTGGAACGCCAGCCCCACGTGCCGTCCGTAACAGCCCAGTTGCTCGACGGCCGATTCGTCACCCCCGCCGGCGATGGCGCCCAATTGACAGGCGGTCGCGATCAGCGCGGCCGTCTTGCGTTCGTGGATGTATCGGACGCGTTCCAGGCTGGGCGCCTGCGTTTCTCCGTCAACGTCCGCAACCTGACCGCCGATCATGCCTTCCCAGCCTGTGCCGCGGGCCAGTTGCAGCGCCATGCGCCCGGCGCGAGCGGAATCATACCGGCGTCCGAGCAGCTCAAACGCCAACGCCAGTAGTGCGTCGCCGGCCAGGATCGCCAGCGCCTCACCGTACACCTTGTGATTGGTCGGGCGCCCGCGGCGCAGATCGTCGTCGTCCATGGCGGGCAGGTCGTCGTGCACCAGCGAGAACGCGTGGACGCACTCCAATGCTGCCGCGGCGGGCAGGGCGTCGTCAAAGGTGCCGCCGACCAGCTCGCAACTCCGCACAACCAGGTATGGCCGGACGCGCTTGCCGGGCGCCAGGGCAGAGTATCGCATGGCCTCTGCCAGACGCGGCGGCGCGCCCGCCGGCGCGTCGAGCAAGCGGCCGAACGCCGGTTCGAACCGTCGGCCGAACGCGTCCAGACGCTGAACGATGCCCTCATATGTTGTGGACGCCGACGTCACGCTTGCTGACCGTCCAGACCCCATCACCCGCGCCGAGTTGCGCAAAGCGGCATTTTACTGCG
>CAZBFW010000503.1:0-3809 GCA_964491135.1 uncultured Phycisphaeraceae bacterium
TGCACTGGCCTGCAGGCACCGGCCGCCCGGACAAGTGGGTGCGTGATCCCGTACATGTGATGGACATCCTGCCAACGATCTGCGAAGCGACGGGGGCGGCGTACCCCCGCGAGTTTCATGGCCGGCCCGTCCTGCCCGCGGAGGGAATCAACATTCTGCCCGCGATTCGCGGCGATCGGCTGCCCGAGCGGCCGCTTGCGTTCGAGCACGACGGGGCACGTGCCTATCGGCAGGGTCGCTGGAAAGTTGTCTGGTCGAAGCGGATGCCGTTCGAAATCAGGTGGGAGCTGTACGACATAGCGTCTGATCGCTGCGAGACAGTGAACCTGGCGGAGAAGTTTCCCGAACGCGCGGCCGCCTTGGCCGAGCAGTGGGAGGCGTGGGCCAAACGTGTGAAGGTCTACCCGTTCTACCAGCCGGAGGGGGCAACGGTCGTTCCGGCGGACCAGGTCCCGCAAGTCGCCAACCGCCCCCTGCGGATCCGTTGCCGGGTCACGCCGTCCGGCGGGAACGGGGTTATCCTTGCGCACGGCGGTGACCGCTACGGCTATGCCTTGCACCTTGTCACCGGGAATCTCTTCTTCACCGTGCGGGTGGCTGGCGAACCCACCACTGTCAAGGCCTGCAAAACACCCACTGGCAAGCTCGACATCGTGGCCAAGCTGACTGCCAACGCCGAAATGATCTTGCGAATCAACGGCGAACTTGCAGCCACCGGCCAGGCGCCCGGCCTGATCCCGGTCCAGCTTGTCGATGGGCTCAGCCTTGGCCAGGACACCGCCACCGCCGTGGGCGACTCCGCGGCGCCCTTCCCTTTGGAGGGCCAGGTGGAAGAGTACGCCGTGGAGCCGGGACCGGCTGGCCAAGACAAGGAGTGACGTCGAGCCGCCGCGCGCGGAATCGGCTTCCCCCATGGGATGCCATCACTGGCGTAGCGCGGCGCTGTCAGCAGGCGTGGCCGGGCGGAGGCGGATGGCGGTGCCGCCGCCGGGGGCCAGGCGCAGCGGGAGCTTCGTGGTTGAACTCACCCGTTTCTCTTCGATGACGATGGCGTATGGGTTCGTTTCCCAGTCGGCGTCGTCGCCGTCGCGATAGATTTCGGCGATGTACTCGCGGCCGGCGTCCAGGAAGCCCAGGTTCGCCTCCAGCGTCCGCGGGTTCTCGTCGGTGATGCTCCCGATGTACCAGTCGTCGCTGTTGCGGTCTTTGCGGGCGATCGTGACGAAATCGCCGATCCGGGCGTCGAGCACCATCGTCTCGTCCCAGTCGGTGGGAACGTCCTTGATGAACTGGAACGGTCCCGGCTTGGCCTCGTAGTTCTGCGGCAGGTCGGCCGCCATGTTCAGCGGGCTGTAGAGCACCACGTACAGGGCCAGTTGCTTGGCGAGTGTCGTACTGACGCGGTCGACCGGCCGGAGTTCCTCGTACGTCAGGTCAAAGATGCCCGGGGTGAAATCCATGGGGCCCGCCAGGAGTCGCGTGAACGGCAGAATGGTGGTGTGGTCCGGGTGGTTGCGGTTCTCCCCGCCCCAGGCATCGAACTCCATCCCGCAGGCGCCTTCGCGGGTCATCATGTTGGGCCAGGTGCGGCGCAGGCCGGTGTCCTTGATCGGTTCGTGGACGTCCAACATGACCTGGTGCCGGACCGCCGTCTCCACAACCTTCTGATAGTGTCGCACCATGTGCTGGCCGTGGTGCCATTCCTTGTGCGTCTGGCCCGCCTCGTCCGTTCGTTGGATGCTTTGGCCGTAGGCCACGTACCCCGTCTTGACGGCGCGGATGCCGAGCCTCTGGCATAAGGCAAACGCGTCCTCCATCTGCTGCTCGTAATTCTCGACGCCGCCGCCGGTCTCGTGGTGGCCGATGAGGCGGACGCCGCGTTGCCGGGCGTAGTCGGCCACGCCGACGAGGTCGTAGTCCGGATAGGGCTTCGTGAAGTTGAAGTTCGTCGTACCCGTCGACCACTCGCCGTCCCAGCCGACGTTCCAGCCCTCCACCAGGACGCCGTCGAAGCCGTGCTTCGCGGCGAAATCAATGTAACGTTTGGCGTTTTCCGTGGTGGCGCCGTGTTTGGGTCCTGAGCTCCAGGTCGAGATCCCCAGGTGCATCTCCCACCAGATGCCCACGTACTTGCCGGGCTTGATCCAGGAAACGTCGCTCAGCTTGTTCGGCTCGTTGAGGTTGAGGATGAGGTAGTTATCGATGAGGCCGCCGGGCGAGTCGGCGATCTGGATGGTGCGCCAGGGTGAGGTCATCGGCACCGGGCCGCGAACTTTCACGCCGTCCGACCAGGGCACGAGCTCCACGTCAAACGTGTTGCCGCTCTTGCGCCAGAGCGTCATGCTCGCGAAGTCCACGAGTGCCGCCTCGTGGATACTCAAATAGAGGCCGTCGGCCGTCTCGAAGGTGACCGGCGTATGCACCTTGGCGGTCTTGCTCAGCGGCGAGTCCGTGTAGCGATACTCATACCGATTGGGTTCGAATGCGGGAATCCACCAGGCGCGATGGTCGCCGGTGAGGGCGAATTGCGTTGCCTCGTTGGCGATCTCAATGTTGTCCAGCCCGGCCTGCGCCGGGATGTGGTAGCGGAACCCGACGCCGTCATCGAAGACCCGGAAGATGATCTGGAGACGGCGAGGATCGCCGGAGCTCTCCACCAGCTCGATGAACAACTCATTGTGCCGATCCCGAATGCGCTTCTCTTCGCCCCAGACCTGGGTCCAGGTCTCGTCGACGCTGGATGTCCGCGTTGACGCGATCTTGAAACCTCGGTCCAGTGCCGGCCCCTCCCGAAGAGCAAGACCGAGCCTGGAGGTCTCGATTACGGGCCGGCCGAGCCGGCTCACGCGGTACGTGGGGACGCCCTCCCTCAATTCGAAGGTGACCTTCAGCACGTTGCCCGGCGATTGAACCTCGACGGGCGGCGCGGACGCCGCAAGCACGGCCTGTGTCAAGAGAACGCACGTCGCGATTTGAAGAACCGACGCCAACGGATTCCGGGACATGAAGTTTGCTCCTAAACGGCCGGGATCAGTCGCACAAGCGATCGGCCGCCGACGCAGCGCTGACCCATGCGCGACGATGATGATAGCACTTGCTGCGCTGCCTGAACACGGTCCGGGTCCTCGATCTGCGGCATCCTCGTCGGCACGGTTGGGCGGTTGCAGGGAATGCCGGCTGGCCGGGATCTTACAGACACAAAAGAACTGGAGACTGGAAAGACCGGCTGGAAAGCCGGTCCCACACAAGAGACCGGTCCCACACGAGAGACCAGTCCCACACAAGACACTGGTCCCACACAAGAGACCGGTCCCACACGAAAGCCGGTTCCATACAGGTGGGCAGGTCGCACGGTTCGGATGCTCCCACCGCGTCACTCTGTGCGATCGGCGTCGGGCGGGGGAACCTCGGTGGCTTCCACGTCGATGAAGCGGCCGTCGCCATGGGGCGCGGCGCCGGGGGTCGAGAAGGGGCCGGGGGGGATGATCGTCACACGACGCGCGAAGTAGTCGGCCAATCGGCGGCGGAACAGGCGTCGGACGGGAGGGATCAGGAGGGCGAACCCCACGGCGTCGGTCAGTATGCCCGGGGTGATCAGCAGCAGGCCGGCCACGAGAATCAGCAGCCCGTCGACCATCGGGCCCGTGGGCATCCGGCCACCGGCCAACTCGGCCTGGATGCGACCGAGTGTGCGGACACCCTGGTGCCTGGCGAGGGCGGCACCCACCATGCCGGTCAGAAGAACCAGGGCAATGGTCGGGCCGACGGAGATCGCCCGCCCGATGCGGATCAGCAGGGCCAGCTCCACA
>CAZBFW010000504.1:0-3808 GCA_964491135.1 uncultured Phycisphaeraceae bacterium
GCGAAGCGTTCGCCCGCGATCAGCCCGAACCCGCCGCCGCGCTCGCCGACGAAATCGACCAGCAGTTGGGCCCGGGCCGTTCCAAGCCAGTTGTCGGTCGGGTCGACGTCGCCGAACAGGACCACGTCGTACGCGTTCAGCTCTTCGGCGGTTTCGGGGAACCGGCGAATGGGGTCGTCGCCCTCCTGGGCGAAGTCACGGTCGGCGCTGAGCAGCAGGCAGCTCACGCGTACGGTCGGCTCGCGGATCAGGGCGTTGGAGAGGTAGCGGTACTCGAAACGCGGGTACCCATCGACGTACAGGACGCGAAGCGGCTCGCGGAGCACGTTGACGGTCAGCGTCTCCGCGTTGTTGTCCAGCCGGCGCTCGCCGTCCAGCGGCTCCACTTCCACCCGAAACGGCTGAGCGCCGGCCTGCCGCGGGCGCGTGCGAAGCTCGATCTCGCGTGGGGGGTCGCCGGGGCTGATGCGAACCGTCTCGGTGGCGACCGCAGCCGTGCCGGACTCGTCGACCAGCCGCACAGTGGCGGTCAGTGGTTCGCGGATGCCTCGCGCCTCCAGGTTGGCTCGCACCGCGAGCACGTCGTTGACGAAGATGTTGGGGTCTGCGGTGGCAGGGGCCAGGGCCAGGTCGCGTCGGGGATCGGCGGCGCCGATCGGGACGGCCAGGACCGGCACAGACGCCGCGGACGCCGCGTCCGCGGTGTCGGACGATCCACCGGGCGCAGTCGCGCGGCCGTCGGAGAGCAGCAGGATCGCCGCGGGCCGGCCGACCGGCAGGGCCGTGTACGCGCGAAGCAGATCGGAAGAGCGTCGTGAGAGGTCGGTGACGGGGCCGTCGGCGGCGAGAGATTGCAGAGCGGTTTCGAGTGTACGGAGTTGGCCGGCATCTTCGGCGGAGGCAATCGCCCGCGCCGAGCCGGACGCCGCGTACAGATCGACTGCGTGTCGTTCCAGCAGCGTCCGCAAGACGGCGGACTCCGCGGTCGACAGAATGGTTCGGGCCCAGTCCAGCCGGGGTGCCTCACCGAGCCTCTCGACGGGCATCTGCACGGCGACGGACAGCGCCTCGGCCGCGTGCGCGTCGGAGTACACGTCGGTGGCTTCCATGCTGCGCGAGGTGTCCAGCACCAGTGCGACCCGCGACCGTTCCACCTGGTTTCGTTGGAGTACCAGCACGGGACCGGCCAGCAGGAGCACGACCAGTCCGCACACGCTTGCCCGCAGCAGGCCGAGGACGATTCGCCGTCGCGGCGTCGTGTCTTCGCGACGGTAGAGCCGGTACACGATCAGCAGTGCTGCCGCCAGCACGAGCACGATGATCCAGCCCCCGACCGGCGGTTGCCAGTCCCACGACCAGCGACCTTCGCCGGCCGGGCGAAGCGAATCAAGCTCCAGAAGCCAGTGCATCACGACGGCATCACTCCTTGCCTTCAGTCCGTCGCAGCGCCGAACCGGACGGCCAGCCACGACTCACCGAGCAGAAGGATCAAAACGAGTGCCAACGCGGGCACGGACAGGTCCGTGGCGGGGGCCGTCAGGTCGTTGGAATCGCGCAAGTCCGCGGCGGACACGTAGTCAAAGCGACAGGCCAGTCGTTCGGCCAGCGCGGTTTCGGCGAGCGGCGTCAGGTCCGCCTCGTTGATGTCAACGTTTGCGGCGAACGTATGGGCGGCCGACTCAAGCTGCATCACGTACAGGCCCGCCTTATCCGTTCCCGCATACGTGGCCGCCACGCCGCCGACTTCCGTGGATAATGCGGCGGTCCGTGTCTGCCCGTCCGGCAGCAGAACCGCGGGCAGTTCCGGCCGGCTCAGGCCGGCGGGGCTGAGCGGCTCGGCCAACGGCTCGCCCACCTGTACGGACCGGTGTCCGGTCCGCGCGGGCACGAGGTGGGACACCAGGTTCGTCATGAGGGAAACGTAATCGCCCTTGGCCGGCAGGTTCGTCCAGGTCATGTCGGCGGAGGTGGTGAACAGGCATGAGCGTCCGCGGCCAATGGTCCGGATCAGAATCGCCGGATCGGCGTTCTCGTATCGCATCGGCACGTCCGTGCGATCCGGATCGGGGTTTGTCCGGACGTAGCGGGTGATGCGGCTTTGAAACAGTCCGCTGTCCGCGGCGTCGGCGAAGTCGGACGTCACCGGGTGCGGGTTTGCCTCGTGTTTCAGCCGTGTGCTGCGTTCGTCGCCCGCGGGAGGAGACGGCTCGCCCAGTTCCGCGGCCAGCACGCCTTCTCCGCCGGCATAGGCAACCTCGTTGTAGTGCGGAATCTGCACGTCCTCGCCAAGCGTGACCAGCAGTCCGCCGCCCGCGGCGACAAAGTCACGCAAGCTGTTCCACGCGGCCGGCGCCAGTTGCGGCACGTCACAGAGTGCAATCACGTCGTACGCAGACAGCACTTCACCCGCAAGGTCGTACGGGGCCAGCACCTTCGGCGCCAGCGCGTACCGGTCGCCCGCCGCGGTGCGTGGGGCCAGCGCCATGGCGAGGTATCCCGCCGCGCCGGCGAGTCCGGCTGCGCCGGGCCGCCCGTCCACGAGCAGCACCGGGACATGTTCGCGCGTTTCGATGGATGCGTAGCGCACGTTGTCCGCGGCGAGCGCGTCGGCCGATTCGCCCGCGAACACCAGGCGTGCTTCCAGCCCGAGCGAGCCGGCGGTGTCGAAGACGGCGGAGAACCACGCCGTTTCCCCCTTGCCGGGTGCGAGGGTCGGCAACTCCATGCGGCGGAGGAAGCGGTCCTCCTGGTGCACCTGGACGGCCAGCCCCGCCACCGCCCGGGGCCCGAAGTTCGCCACGTCCACACGGAATCGAACCGGCACGTCGACGGCCAGCAGCGGGGACGTCGCGGCAAACCGAGTGATCGCCGCGTTGTCCAGGGCCTTCTCACCATCGGGTGTTCCCACGCCAACGAGCACGAGCCTGGCCATGCCGGCCACCTCGCTGGCGGCGGATGCACTGGATCGGGCGGTATCGGCAGGCGCGTCCGCCAGTACATCTTCGCCCAGGGCGGCACGCGTCAGGTCGGAAATCACGTAGACGACCACGGAGCCGACGCGAGCCGCGCCCGCGGTTCCCCATTCGCTGCCGCGGATTGTCTCCGCGGCGAGCCGAAGTCCGCCGTTCAGGTCCGTGCCGCGCTGCCCGGCCGTCACCGCGTCCAGGCGGGTCTGCACGTGGCGTCTGTCGCGCGTGGGCGCCGACACGGTCCGGCCGGCAGGCGAGGCGAGCGTGATCAGCGACACCGAATCCGTGTCCGGAAACGAGTCGAGAAGCTGCCGCGCGGCGGCCCGGGCCTGATCGAACCGTGTCGTCTCGTCGTTCGGCACGTCTCGCGCGATGGCCTGCATCGAGCACGAATTGTCGAGAAGCAGGACCCGGAGCGTGCCACGGCCGGGCACTCCGGACCAGGGCGAACGCGTCAGAAACGGACCCGCCGCCGCCAGGCCCAGCAGCATGATGGCCAGCGTCCGCAGGGCGAGCAGGAGCCACTGCTCCAGTTGCATCCGCCGGCGACTGCGACGATTGGCCGCCAGCAGGAAGCTCATGGCCGCCCACGGCGTGCGACGAAACCGCCGGCGGTGCAGCAGGTGGATGACGATGGGCACGGCGCCGCCGGCCACGCCCGCCACGGCCAGGCCCGGCAGCGCGAACGAGATGGCGGCCAACGCACCCACCGTCAGCCTCCCCCCCGCGTCCGCGACGAATGCGTCCGCGCCCGGACGCCGCGCGTGGCCAGGTACGCGCTCAACGCCGGCCCCAGCGGCGCGGTGGTATCACACACCACGTAGTCCGCCAGCATGGCC
>CAZBFW010000505.1:0-3806 GCA_964491135.1 uncultured Phycisphaeraceae bacterium
CCCAAGCTTCGTGGCGCACCCGCATTCCGGGCAGCGCTTCGGATCACCAGCCAAGCCGTGGAGGTTGTAGCCGCACGCGGCGCAGTAGAAGTCCACTTCGCCGGCGATCAGACGCGGGTCTGTCGGATCGGGAATACCCATGTTTCCGTATCCCCTTGCGAAACCGGTTGGTCCGCACGGCGGACCCTACGACCGCCGCGTAACGTCCAGCCGGTCATCTCCCTGATCCGCACGGCGGGCCCTACTGTGGGACCGGCTTTTCCCTTGTGGGACCGGCTTTTCCCTTGTGGGACCGGCTTTCCAGCCGGTCGCGTGGTGCGGGGGGCTCACTCGACGCGTTCCGGCCCCACCAGGTCGTCGTACGTTTCCCGCCGGCGGATCAGGCAGGCGGAGTGGCCGTCGATCAGCACCTCCGGCGAACGCGGGCGCGAGTTGTACTGGCTGCTCATGACGAAACCGTACGCCCCGGTCGTGAAGATGGCCAGCAGATCGCCACGCTTCAGCGGCGGGAGCCACCGGCCCTTGGCCAGGAAGTCGCTGCTTTCGCAGACCGGGCCGACGACGTCGACCAGCTCGGTGTCCGCCAGGTGCAGGTCGCACCGGCGGGCCTCGGGCACGAACCCGTCACCGGGGGTCACCGGCCAAACGAAATGCCGGGCCCCGTACAGCGCCGGGCGAACCAGCTCCGTCAGGGCGGCGTCCGTGATGACGTACCGCTTGGCTCCGGACTGCTTTGTGTACAGCACGCGGCCCAGCAAAATCCCGGCATTGGCCGAGATGGTCCGACCGGGCTCCAGAATGACGGTCAGGCCGCGGCCGTGAAGCAGGGGGACGATCCTGGCCGCGTACTCGGTGGGGGAGGGGGCCTCGCCCGTCTCGTAGTCGGCCCCGAAGCCGCCGCCGATGTCCAGCGTATCCACCGCAAACCCGTCCTCGCGCAGATGCCGGATGAGGGCCAGCGTCTTCTCGATGGCCTCTATGTACGGCTCCACGGTGTTGACCGGCGAGCCGATGTGCAGGTGCAAAGCGGACATCTTCACTCGCGCATCCCGACCATACCGGTCAAAGACGTTGCGGGCCCGCACCAGGTCCACGCCGAACTTCGTCTCCTGCTTGCCGGTGGTGGTGTAGACGTGGGTTTTGGGGTCCACGTCCGGGTTGATGCGCAGCGCGGCCCGGACCGGGCGGTCCAACTGCGCGGCAATCCGGATGAGGTTCTCCAGCTCCTGCTCCGATTCGACGTTGAACCAGCCGATGCCCGCCTGGATGCCCTGTCGAATCTCCGCGTCCGTCTTGCCGACGCCGGCAAAGACGACCTTCGACGCGTCGGCACCGGCCTCCAGCGCCCGCGCCAGTTCGCCGCCGCTGACCACGTCAAACGAGGCCCCGCGCCCTCGCAGCAGCCGAAGGATGTGCAGATTCTGGCAGCTTTTGACGGAGTAACAGATGATGGGCTTCAGTTCGGCGAAGGCCGACGCAACGGCGTCGTAGCGATCGCGCAGCGTCGCGGCGGAGTAGACGTACACCGGCGTGCCGAACCCGTCCGCCGCCTGGGGCAGCGGAACCCCCTCGCAATGCAACGTCCCGTTGACGAATCGAAACGAGTCCATGCGCTGCATCATACGGCCGGTATGCCCGGCTGAACAGATTCGCGCCCGCCTCTTGGCGTGGACCGGGGGCCGCCCGTACCATGACGGGGATGCACGACACCGACGATCTGATTCCCGATCTGCGGATCGCGAACGGCCGGGTGCGGCCGGACGCGGAATATGACGTTCTGCTGTTCACGGACGGGGCCTGCACGGGCAATCCCGGTCCCGGCGGCTGGGCGTGCATCCTGCGGCACGTCAAGACCGGCAAAGAGCGGAAGCTCTCCGGCGGTGAGGGCCAGACCACGAACAACCGCATGGAGCTTCAGGCCGTCATCGAGGGTTTGCAGACGCTCAAGCGCAAGTGCAAGGTGAAAGTGGTGACCGACAGCCAGTACGTGCAACTCGGCATCACTCAGTGGGTCGCCAAGTGGATCAAGAACGACTGGCGCAAGGGGTCCAAGGCGAGTTCTGAACCCGTCAAGAATGCGGAATACTGGAAAACGCTGGTGGACCTGTGCCGCCGGCATGATGTGACGTTTCAGCACGTCCGCGGCCACGCGGGGCATCCCGAGAACGAGGAGTGCGACCGGATGGCCGTCGCGGAGGCGGAACGCTTCCGGCGCTGACAAGCTCTCCGGTTTCGGATACAAAAGGCCGCCATGAGCAATTGCGTGGACCGGCCGAGGCTGCGGGCCAGTATCGATACCATCCGGACCAACGATACGCCGGACGGCATGATCACTCTGTTTGACCGGTCGGGCCTGGCCCCCGGCGTTGTCCACGTCAGCCATGGTGCGCTGTGTCTGATGAGCCTGATGGACGGGCAGCGGACCGTCGAGGAAATCCGGTCCGCGTTCCAGGCGATGACGCACCAATCGGTCGACGTCGGCGTGATCGAGAACCTGGTGGACCAGTTCAACGAGAGCCTGTTGCTGGAAGGTCCGGACTTTGACGCGCACTACCAGGCGTATCTCGAACACTTCCGATCGGTCGGCACGCGGCCGCAGCTCGATCGAGGCGAGGTCGCCGACGCAGAGGCGCTGTCGCGGCTTCTGGACGAGATCCTCGCCGAGAGCCCCGGCGTGCCGGGTGACGACGGGGTGGTCGGTCTCATTGCCCCGCACCTGGATTATCTGCGGGGTCGGCCCTGCTACGCGGCGGCGTATGCGGCCGTGGCCCGCCGGACGCCGCCGGAGCGGATCGTGGTGATCGGAACGAACCACACGCCGCGATCGGCCGCCCCGGTCCTTTCGGTACTGGACTTCGAGACGGCCCTGGGCAAGACGCGGGCGGATGTGCCCTTCATCCGGCGTCTGGAGGAACGCTGCGGCGACCTGCGACGGTTTGAGTTGGACCACGTGTGGGAACACTCCGTCGAGCTGCAGGTGACCTGGTGTCAGCATCTGTTCGGGGCGAACCGGTTCGAGCTGGTGCCCATTCTGTGTACCGACCCCACGGTGGCGCCGGATGCATTTGCGGGCGAACCGGCGACGGTGGGCGTGGCGGACGTGGCGCGGGCCTTGCGCGAATGTATGGACGCGGACGGGAGAGACACCCTGATCATCGCGGGTGCGGACCTCAGCCACGTGGGCGAGCCGTTTGGGGATGAGGAGCCGCTGGAGCCGCCGGTGCTGGACGCGGTCCGGCGGCGGGATGAGGAGGTGCTGTCGCGGGTGGGTGAGAACGACGCGGCGGGCTTCTGTGCGGCTTTTGCGGACGACAACAACCCGACGAAGGTTTGCAGCGTCGGGTGCATTTTTGCCCTGATGACGGCGTTGCCGGACGCTCGTGTGGAAGTGCTTCGATACCATCAGGCCGTCGACGTGGAGACACAAACCGGTGTAACGTGCGCGGCCGCCGTGCTCCGCCGGTGAGCGCGGAGGCGCGGGACGGACATGGACCTACCCTCCCGTTTTCAACGTTTGATCGCCGGCCAAGCCGGGCCGCTGGGCCGGCTGGTGTGTGGCGCTCTTCGGCCCGTATCCGAACTTTATACCGTGGCGATACGACTGCGAAATCGGTGGTACGACCGCGGCGGCTCGCGCGTGGCGCGGATTCTCGTGCCTGTCATCAGCGTAGGGAACATCACAACCGGCGGCACGGGCAAGACACCCCTGGTGATTGAAGTGTGCCG
The DNA here is from genome assembly GCA_964491135.1 of uncultured Phycisphaeraceae bacterium. Lineage (GTDB taxonomy): Bacteria > Planctomycetota > Phycisphaerae > UBA1845 > UBA1845 > JAFGJQ01. Next base: position 3,727 of record CAZBFW010000505.1, read on the forward strand.
TCGCCTGTCGTCGGCCGGGCTGCGGCGCGCGGAGGTCAGTCGCGGATACCGGGCAGGGCCGGGCGGACAGGCGGATGAAC
>CAZBFW010000506.1:0-3804 GCA_964491135.1 uncultured Phycisphaeraceae bacterium
GCACCTGGCCTCGCGGGTCAATCACCTCGTCGATCTTGCGGGCCAGAAGGGAGAAATCGCCTATGCGCTCGGCCAGGGAGCGGACATGCGGAGTGTCGTCGGTCAGGCTGCGCGCCCAGGCGCAGAGATTGCCCGTCGCGGCGAGCGTTTCGGCCACCCGGGCCAGTGCTTCCGGGTCCAAACCGGCCGGGATGCCGGAATCGTGGATGTGGCCTCGGACGTCCTGGACGCCGCCCAGGGGGGGCAGGCCCACCCCGGCATCCAGCCGCAGCATCTCCCGCACCTGGTCTAGCCATCGCCTGACCTGGGTGGGTTGGCGTGAGGGCTCCAGCCGCCGAGCGAGCTGCTTGCCCAGACTCGAACTGCAATGGCTGACCAGCGCTTCTCGAACATGGTCGAACTCGAGCTTGGCCAGCGTCAGATCATCCATACCGAGCAAAGCTGCGTCTTCCCCTCAATCCACCGTCCCGCGGGAGGGACGCCAAGCCCTCAGGAGCATCCCGTGGGGGCCACCCCCCAAAATCCGGTCACCTTCCCGGGCCTGCGAGTATAATATACCAAATTGCCCCCCCGGGGAGCGAGGGAGCAGCGGGCGCGCAGGAGTTCATGGATGAGGGGAACCCGTACAATCGCATCAGCAGCGTGGGCCGCACTTGCCCTGGCGGGAGTGCTCTCCCAGCCGATCGCTGCGGATCCGGCCAGAAACGGCGATCTGTACAATATGCCCGACCTGCGCCGGCTGCAGGACACGTTTGCCGCCCTGGCCGAGCAGACCCGCCCGGCGGTCGTGTCCATTCGAACCTTTCGGACGTTGTCCCACGGGTCCGTCGAAGAGGGCGATCCGCCGGTCCGTATCGCGGAGAACCAGGGAAGCGGGGTCATTCTCGACGCCGCGGGCCATATTCTGACAAACGAACACGTCGTCCGGGGGGGCGACAAGATCGAAGTGGTTCTCCACGACGGAGCCTACCACGAGGGTCGCGTTGTCCGCGGCGACGAGCGGAGCGATCTGGCCGTGATCTGGATCGACGCGGAGGGCCTGACCCCGGCCCGACTGGGTGACATCGCCCGCGTCCGGCCGGGACACTGGAGTTTCACCGTCGGGAACCCGTTCGGGCTGGCTCACGATGACGGGGCCACGGCGTTCTCTGTTGGCAACGTAACCGCTCTGGGGAAGTCTCTTTCCTGGCAGTTGGACCCGACCGGAACGCGTTACTACGGCGACCTTGTGCAGACCTCCGCCCCCATCAACCCGGGCAACAGCGGGGGACCTCTGTTCAACCTGGATGGCGAGGTCATTGGCATCTGTACGGCCATGCTTTCCAGCACGGGAGCCAACGAGGGGTTGGGCTTTGCGATTCCCGTCAACGATCGCACGCGGCGGATCATCGAAACGCTGCGTAGCGGCGAGCGGGTGCAGTATGGGTACCTCGGCGTGAAGGTGGCCACCCCCACCAAGGCCCAGCGTGAGCGGGCGGGGATGCCGGGCGCCGGAGGGGCGCTGATCTCGGCCATCATCGAGCCGGACGGACCCGCGGCAAAGGCGGGCCTGCAACGGGGTGACGTGGTGGCCCGCATCGACGGTGCGGAGATCGCGGATTCGGATCACCTGGTTCGCGTGATCGGGGCAACGCCCGTTGGCAGCGTGGTGGACCTGCTCTTCTACCGAGACGGCCGGCGACGCACGGCCCGCGTCCGGCTGGCCGAGCGGCCCCTGGAAATGGCATCCCGCCTGGTGCCGAACCCACCCCGGCCCCAGACCTGGAAGTGGGACGACGTTCTTCTGGGTGAGCCGACGGACACGATCCTCAGCACGCACGGGCTGACCCGCGCCGATGCCGGGCTGGTGGTGATCGACGTGGATGAGGCCGGCCCGGCGTTCCAGGCGGGCGTGCGAACGGGGCAGGTCATCATGCATTTGAACGGCAATCGGGTGCGGACTCTGGGGGAGTTCCAGGCCGCCGCACGCAAGGCCGGCCGCTCCATCGAGCTCTCCCTGGAAGACGACCGGGTCATCCGGTTCAGACGCTGACAATAGGCTGTAGACCGTAGGCTGTAGGCTGTGGGCTGTGGGCGTGTGGGGTGACGGGGATTGCCTGCATGCTGCGGGTCACTGCCACGCCCGGCCGCAGGTCGCGCTGCGTATCCCTCGAAAGTGCTTGTGGTTCCGTGTAGAGTAACCGGTCTTTCGCCCCGGCGAGCAGGGGGGCCGAGATGGGAATCTCGGCCGAGCAAGGTGGCGAGCAGGGGGGGCCGAGATGGGAATCTCGGCCAAGCAGGGGGGCGGGCGGAGGGTATGGTCGGTTGGGTAAAGAGTCCGGCTGGCGTGGAAACGGTTCGAGCAGGGAAGACGACATGACGTCACGGGAGATCCGGCAACAGTTTCTCGACTTCTTCGCGGGCAAGGGGCATGCGATTGTGCCGTCGTCGCCGGTGGTGCCGGCGGACGATCCGACACTGATGTTCACCAACGCGGGGATGAACCAGTTCAAGGACGTCTTCCTGGGCACCGGCTCCCGGCCGTACCGCAGGGCGGCGGATTCGCAGAAGTGCATCCGGGCGGGCGGCAAGCACAACGACCTGGACGACGTGGGCCAGGACACCTACCACCACACGTTCTTCGAGATGCTGGGGAACTGGTCGTTCGGCGACTATTTCAAGGCGGAGGCCATCGCCTGGGCCTGGGAGCTGCTGACCGGCGTCTGGGGCATCGACAAGACCCGGCTGCACGCGACGTACTTTGAGGGCGACGCGGCCGAAGGGTTGGAGCCGGACAGCGAAGCCGCGCGGCTCTGGCGGGAAGTGACGGACATCGACCCGTCGCACATTCATCCGGGCAGCAAGAAGGACAACTTCTGGGAGATGGGCGATACCGGCCCCTGCGGCCCGTGCAGCGAAATCCACATCGACCTGACTCCCGACAAATCCGGCCGGAGCCTGGTGAATGCCAACGATGCCCGGGTCATGGAAATCTGGAACCTGGTGTTCATTCAGTTCAACCGGGCGGGCGACGGGAAGCTGTCTGGCCTGCCGGCCAGGCACGTGGACACCGGCATGGGGTTCGAGCGGCTGTGTGCCGTGCTGCAAGGGATGCGCGAGAACCGGCTGGGTCAGGTCAGCAACTACGACACCGACGTGTTCGCTCCGGTCTTTCATGCGATCCGGACGCGATGCAGAGCGCCTGCATATGGCGGGACCTTGCCGAAGACAGGGGAACGCGGCTCGAAGGACCGGCAGGTCATGGTGGACGTGACGTACCGCGTGATTGCAGATCATGTTCGGTGTCTGACGTTCGCCCTGACGGACGGCGCGGTGCCCAGTAACGAGGGACGCGGCTACGTGCTGCGGCGCATCCTGCGAAGAGCCGTGCGGTATGGCCGGCAGTACTTTGACATGCACGAGCCGTTTCTCTGCGATCTGGTGGCCCCGTTGATTGAGCATATGGGTGGGGCTTTTCCCGAGTTGCGATCCGCGCATGGCGGCGGCAACCTGGGTCACGTGGCGGGACTGATCCGGGAGGAGGAGGAATCATTCGGGCGCACGCTCGATCGCGGGATCCGGCTGTTTGACGACGCGGCGGAGGAGGCGGCGAGCCATCATCACGGGCGGATCACGGGGGACGATGCTTTCCGCTTGCACGATACGTTCGGTTTCCCGATCGATCTGACGGAGCTGATGGCTGAAGAGCGCGGCCTGACAGTCAACATCGGCGAATACGAGCGGCTTATGGAAGAGGCCCGGAATCGGGCCCGGACGGCAGCCACGGGAGGCGCGGACTTCGACCTGAACCTGCGCACGCCGCCG
>CAZBFW010000507.1:0-3791 GCA_964491135.1 uncultured Phycisphaeraceae bacterium
AGATGGAATCTCGTGACTGGAGTTCAGACGTGTGCTCTTCCGATCTCCGCCCGCTTCCGCGAGCATCACTACTACGGCTACCCGGACTACCCGTACGACTACTACTGGGACTACCAGCCGGTCCTCTGCGGGGCGATGGGCGTGCCGGCGTTGGCGTTCACTTTGGCCGGACTGGGCTTCATGGCCCTTCGCTCGCACCGGCGCATGGGATGAGTGCATGCGGCGTGCGGGCTGCCCGACGTGCGAGGCGCTGTGCTCGGCTTCGGCGCTTTCGCGGTCAGGCAAGACATGGGTCGGCTCCAGGATACTGTTCGAGGAAATATGATCTCGCATCACGAAAGGGCGTAATCGCGCTCCAAACCCATTGGTGTTGAGCGTCGATTATGTCCTTCCGCGAGGTCGTTTCTTGACTACTCGGACGGTCTTCCAGTCGACCGCGGATGACCGGCCAAACACCAGTGGTCGGCCTCAGTCGACCGACGGTTGCGGCCGGATGACGAGCCAAACATCAGTGATCGGCTTCAGCCGGCCGACGATTACGGACGAATGCCGGGCCAGGCATCAGTGGTCGGCTTCAGCCGACCGGCCAGTGCCCCCATCTTCAGATGGGGGTGCCCGGAACCTTCACTCCTCCCGTTCTTCTCCCTCCTCTGCGCGAGCCGGCTTCCTCCCCGGAGCCTGTCCCGGCCGCGCCGTCCCGACCAGTCGGGATTCCTCTTCGTTTTTGCTTTTTGTTTTCTGCTTTCTGCTTTGGCCGCCGCAGGCGGCCTCGCTCGCCCCGTTCGCTTCCCCCGCCCCCAGAAGCAAACGCTACAAACCCCCTCACCCCTTCCCACCGCCCAAACCCCGCAGCTCTCCTCCGTCGCTTCGTGGCTTCGTCGCTCCGTCGCTTCTTCCCCGCCTTCTTTTGCCTTTTCGCCCGAGCATCTGCCCTCCCCACCCCGACATTTCAACTTTTGGTCAACAAATTTCGGTCAAGCCCGACCACCTGGGCAGACTGGGCAACCCGTTTCCTGCCGCATGAAGACGCAGAATCATAGGCGGTCATGCAACGCGGCCCGCCAAGCGAGCGCCCGGCCGGTTATGCACATGTGACCCGTGGTGTTCGAGCAACTTGAACCGCAAGACAGCCTGAGAGGGTCACGTGGGCGAGAGAGGAAAACATGTGAACACGAGAGGGTGTTCAAGCTGCCGATGGCCGACGGGAGTTGCCGGCCGGATCCTGGCGAGCCGGGACGATGCCACGGCAGAGCTTCCGTCGCGCCGTCGTCCGCCGCGCCCGATTGCCTGGGCTTGCGGACACAGCCCGCGCTGTGGCTGCGTGCCCCTGTGCGTGCTCGTCCGGTGCGTGCTTACAAACCCGTTACGCACCGGCACCGAAACGCGTTGTATACTTTGCACAGGCCGCCGGTCGACGGGGCCGCATTCTGCCACTTCAGCAACGGAGGACCCGATTATGCATCCGTTCCGAACCTGTTCCGCCCACTCGTTCGCAATCGTGTTCATCGGCCTGATCTCGGGGATCGCGATCGCCCAGGTCAGCCCGTACTCATCCGTTCATCTGGCCGACAATGTGCTGGTACCGCAGGCGGCACGCATCACGGCCGGCAGCTCCGACGCGGTGGACGTCCGGGACATCCAGGTCGGCGTGGTCGTGATCGAACAGGTGGCCACCACAACCATGGACGTGGTTCTGGAGAACACGTCCGGCCGCCCCCAGGAGGCGGAATTGCTGCTTCCGGTCCCGGACGGCGCCACCGTGCGGACGTTTGCCTTTGAGGGCCAGTCGGCCGAGCCCACGGCGAAGCTGCTGGACAAGTCGGAGGCCGGACAGGTGTACGACTCCATCGTGCGCCGCCTGCGCGATCCGGCCCTGCTCGAGTTCGCCGGCTACAGCCTCATCCGATCCAGCGTGTTTCCCGTGCCCGCGCATGGGAAACAGAAGGTGAGGCTGACCTACGAACACCTGCTGACCGCTCAGGGCGATCGCGTGGATTACGTGCTGCCTCGCAGCCAGTCCCTGGAAGCACACGGCGTTCCCTGGACGATCCACGTGCGAGTGAAGTCCAAACGGCCGCTGGCAACCGTCTACTGCCCCAGCCATGACGTCGTCACGAAACGCACGTCAGACGGCGACATTTCCATCACGCTGGCCGATGCCGCGAAGGAACAGCCCGGCCCGTTCCGCCTCTCCTGGCTGTGGGCGGGCGAGGGGGTGACCGCCTCGCTGCTGGCCTATCCCGACACCGGCGTCGGCGGCGGATACTTCCTGCTTTTCGCCGGGCTGCCACCGGGACTCGCCGACGAAGCCCAGCAGGCCGTGGCCAGGCAGATCATCCTCGTCCTCGACCGCTCCGGCAGCATGTCGGGCGACAAGATCGAACAGGCGCGGGCAGCCGGACTCCAGATCCTCGAAGGACTCAAGGCGGGCGAGCAGTTCAACATCATCGACTACTCCGACAGCATTCAGTCGTTTTCCGCGACGCCCGTGGCGTCGTCGCCGGACCAGATCCAGGCGGCGCGACAGTATCTGCAGAACCTGCGGGCCGGCGGAGGCACGAACCTGCACGACGCCCTGACGGAAGCACTCCGGCAGCCGGTCAAGAAGTCCATGCTGCCCATCGTGCTGTTTCTCACCGACGGGCTGCCCACCGTCGGCGTGACGAGTGAAGTGGCCATTCGCAACCAGGCCACCTCGTGCAATACGCGGCAGTATCGCATCTTCACGTTCGGCGTGGGGTACGACGTGAACGCCCCGCTGCTCACGCACCTCGCTCGCAACGCGCGAGGCATGCCGACGTTCGTCCAGCCGAATGAGAACGTCGAGGCAAAGGTGACGGAGGTCTATCGCCGCCTCTTCGGCCCCGTGCTGGCCGGCCCAACACTGGACGTGCTGAACGCGGACGGCAGCATCACGACGCAACGGGTGCGAGAGCTGATGCCGGCACAGGTCCCTGATCTGTTCGACGGAGACCAGCTTGTCGTGCTGGGGCAGTACGCGGGGGACGATCCCCTCCGATTCCGGCTGCAGGGAACGTATCTGGGAAAGCCGAAGGCATTCGAGTTCCGCTTCGACGTCGACCACGCAACCACGCGGAACGCGTTCGTGCCACGGCTGTGGGCCAGCCGCAAGATCGGCACGCTCGTGGACGCCATCGCGCAGGCCGGCGCCGAGGCGTCGTCCGGCGTCCTGCTGGCCTCGGCGGGCAACCCCACGTTCGACGAACTGAGTGCCGAAGTCGTGAAGCTGTCTCGAGAGTTCGGCGTTCTGACGGAGTACACAGCCTTCCTGGCCACGGAGGGAACCGACCTCTCGCAGCGCGATGTCGTCCTCGCCCGGGCGCGGGAGCAGTTCCAGAATCGCGCGATCGCGACCCGAAGCGGTATCGGCGCCATGAACCAGGCCGAGAACACGGCGTTCCAGTCCAACCAGGCCCAACTGAACGCCGGCAACCGCTTCTATGACGCCCGGATGAACCGGGTGAGCTTCACTTCCGTCCAGCAGGTGGACGACCGCGCGTTCTTCCGCCGAAACAATCGTTGGGTGGACAGTCGCGTGCTGGACGATGACGGCGAGCCCCACCCGTCACGGACAATCGAGTTCGGCTCCGACGCGTTTCGCGAGCTTCTGCAGCAGCTCATCGCCCAGAACCGCCAGGGCACCGTCTCGCTCCGCGGCGACATCGTGTTGCAGGTGGACGGCGACACGATTCTGGTGAAGGCACCGGAGGCGGCGAGCCAGATCGGAAGAGCGTCGTGTAGGGAAAGAGTGTAGGAGAGGGTGGGGGTGG
>CAZBFW010000508.1:0-3789 GCA_964491135.1 uncultured Phycisphaeraceae bacterium
CGATAATGAGCGGTGACTGGAGTTCAGACGTGTGCTCTTCCGATCTCAAGCGGCTTGGCGGGAGCGTGAAGGCCATGGACATTCGGCCGGACGCGCGGCGAGAAGCCGGCAGCCTCAAGGGCACGAAGGTCGTGGGGTTCGAGGTGCCGGACGAGCTGGCCGTCGGCCAGGGCGGCTACGCCAAGGCGTTGCCCGAGGAGTGGGTCGAGCGGGAGAGAACGCTGCTGCGCGATCTGGCCCCCAAGACGGACATCATCATTCTGAGCGCCCTGGTGCCGGGCGAGGTCGCCCCCGTCCTCATCACGGAGCAAATCGTGCGCAGCATGAAACCGGGCTCCGTGATCGTCGACGTGTCGATTGACCAGGGCGGCAACTGTGCCTTGACGCAGGCCGGGCGGGAGATCGTCGTGCACGACGTGTACGTGTGCGGCACGGCCAACATCCCGGGCTCCATGGCCGTTGACGCCACCTGGCTGTATTCGCAGAACATGCTGCATTACGTGCAGAACCTGTTTCAGCACGGGCTGGGCACTCTGAATGTGGACGACGAGATCGTGCAGGCCTCCCTGGTCACGCGGGACCGGCGCATCGTGCACAAGGGCACGCTCAAGGCGATGGGTGAGGCGTAAGAAGGCCCCGGCGCCGCCCCGGCGTGGAGGAACCCATGATTGACGTACTCCTGATGGTCGTGATCTTCGTCGCGGCGTTTGCCGTGGGCTACGTGCTGATTTCGCGCGTGCCGCAGATGCTGCACACGCCCCTGATGTCCATGACCAATGCCATCTCGGCGGTGACCATTCTGGGCGCTTTGCTGCTGTTCTCCGTGCCGACAACGACCACGGAGAAGGCGTTGGGCGCCGTTGCCCTGATCACGGCCATGTTCAACGTGGTGGGCGGGTTCGTTATCACGGACCGGATGCTCGGCATGTTCCGAAAGAAGGATTCGACGGTCTGAATGCGGGCCCCGCGCCGGTCGGGCCTCCACCGCGCCGGAAGGAAGGCAGTGAACGAGTATGGCATCGCTGGGTGTTGATCTGGTCATCATCCTGATTCTCGTGGCGGGAATTGCCCAGTTCCGTGCACCCCGCGTGGCGCGGAGCGGCAACCTGACGGCCGCCTTTGCGCTGCTGTGTGCGGCCGTGCTGGTTCTGTACCGGCACCGAGTCATGGATCTTCCCCTGGTCGCGGGGGCGGTGCTGCTGGGCAGCGCACTGGGCGGCTGGGTGGCGGCGCGCGTGAACATGATTCAGATTCCGGCGATGGTCGCGTTCCAGCACGGGGCCGGAGGCGTGGCCGCCTTCCTCGTTTCGTTCGTCGAGCTCACCCGTACGACAGCCGATCTGCCGACCCGAACGGCGGAGGTGGCCGCGTTGCTGGGCCTGATCGTCGGGGCGGCGACGTTCAGCGGCAGCATGATCGCCAGTGCGAAGCTGGCGAACCGCCTCCGTCAGACTCCGACCATTCTGGCGGGCCACAACGGCTTTCTGCTCGCGAACATCGCAGGCATCGTCGTTCTGGCCGTCTGGGCGGGGCTCGCCGCGAAAGGCGGCGTCGCGACGGCGGTGCTGGCCGTTCTGCTCCTCGGTTCCGTGATTCTCGGCGTGCTGATGGCGATCCGCATCGGCGGCGCGGACATGCCCGTGCTGATCTCCTTCCTGAACGCCACCGCCGGGCTGGCGGCGGCGTTCTGCGGCATTGCGATCAGCAATCGCCTGCTCATCGCGTGCGGAGCCACCGTGGCGGCATCGGGCTCCATTCTGACCCACGTGATGTGCCGCGGCATGAACCGCAATCTCGTGTCCGTGTTTGCCGGGCTGCGACCCCGCGTCGAGGCCGCTGCGTCGCCCGGGGCGCCCGCGGCGGAGGCGAAGCCGCAGGTGGAGGCATCGGTTGCAGAACCCGCGGACCCGCTTGACCGGGCAGGGACTCTGCTTCGCGAGGCGAACCAGGTCATCATCGTTCCGGGCTACGGCATGGCGCTTGCCGACGCGGCGGAAGACGTTGTGCGGCTCGGCGAACGCCTCGTGGAGTTGGGCAAGGAAGTGGTGTTCGCCATTCATCCCGTGGCGGGGCGCATGCCGGGCCACATGCATGTCCTCCTTGCCGAGGCGGACGTGGATTACGGGAGGCTCTGTGAGTTGAACGACGTGGACGGGCGGTTCCCCCAGACCGACGTGGCGCTCATCGTGGGAGCGTGCGACGTTGTCAATCCCGCGGCGATCGAGACGGCCGACACGCCGATCTCCGGCATGCCGATTCTCCGCGCCCATGACGCCCGGCACGTGATCGTCTGCAACCTGGACGAAAAGCCCGGCTACTCCGGCGTGCCGAATCCGCTGTACCGCAACGCGAAGACCGTCATGCTCCTGGGTGACGCAAAGGGGACGATCACCACGCTGTGCGAGGCGCTGGACGGTCCGTCCGGAGCATGACGAACGGCGGCTTTGCCGTTGCCTGTGCTTTTGCGGCAGCGGGCGAATCGCGGCGACGGGGCCGGCGGTGAGCCGCACAATCCCCCACGTGGCGGCACCGCCCACGGCCGAGGGGCTGCTCCGCTTCCTTCCTGTCCATCCCTCGTATCGTGTAGACTGACGCGCCAAGGGAAGGCGACGCATTCCAGGGCGGGGCCGGAGTGTTGGCCCGGACGCCCGATCCGCCCGAACGGGTGGCGCAACGCAGGAAGGCGGAAGCACAATGATTCGACGCGTAGGGTTCATCGGAACGGGGATCATGGGCTTGCCCATGGCGGGGCACCTGCTCAAAGCCGGGTTTGCGGTGCACGCGTACAACCGGACGCGCTCCCGGGCGGAGCCGCTCGCCGCTCAGGGGGCCGTGCTGGTCGATTCGCCCGCGGCGGCTGCACGAGACGCGGACGCGGTCATCACCATCGTCTCCGACACGCCGGACGTGCAGAGCGTCTTTCTGGGTTCGGGCGGCGTGTGCGAGACGCTGGCCCGCGGCGCCGTGGCCGTGGACATGTCGACGATCTCCCCCGTCGTCACGCAGGAGATCGCGAAGGCCGTGGAGCAGCGGGGGGCTGCGTACCTGGACGCGCCCGTCAGCGGCGGCAAGGTCGGCGCGGAGAAGGGCACGCTGTCCATCATGTGCGGCGGGCCGGCCGAGGCGTTCGAACGCGTCCGGCCTCTGTTCGAGGCGATGGGCAAGAACATCGTGCACTGCGGCCCGAACGGCTACGGCCAACTGACGAAGCTGTGCAACCAGATCATGTGCGGCCTGAACCTGCTGGGGGTGTGCGAGGCGTTCATCCTGGCGGAAAAGGCCGGGCTGGATTTGTCGAAGGTGCTCCAGGCGACCACCGCCGGTGCCGCGGGCTCGTGGGCGCTGGCGAACCTGGGCGAAAAGATGCGGGTTCGCGATTTCGCCCCCGCCTTCATGGTGGACTTGCAGCAGAAGGACCTGCGGCTGGTGCTGGAACAGGCCTCCGGCAACCGTCTGACGCTCCCCGGGACGGCCCTCGTCTCCCAACTGTTCCACGCCAACCAGGCTGCCGGCGAAGGCCGCGAAGGAACACAGGCGCTCCTCAAAGTGCTCGAGCGGATGTCGCAGATTGCGCTCTGATCACACAATGAACATCGCGTCGCCGTAGCTGAAGAAGCGATACTGCTCGCGAATGGCGTGCGCGTACGCGCGGCGGATGGTCTGGATCCCTGCGAACGCCATCACCAGGGCCAGCAGCGTGCTGCGGGGCAGGTGAAAGTTCGTCAGCATCGCGTCCACACACCGGAAGCGGTAGGGCGGATAGCAGAACAGACGCGTCCAGCCCTGGCC
>CAZBFW010000509.1:0-3783 GCA_964491135.1 uncultured Phycisphaeraceae bacterium
CGGTGCCGGTGTTCAGGCGAGTGATCGCCCGGGGGCCGAACGCGACGATGATCATTTGGCCGGGCGAGGCCACGCCCATTTCCTGCACGATCCGATCAGCCTGGGACAGCCGGTCTTCGACGTCCGCACCGCCGGACGCGAGGACGGGGGTGATTCCGTAGTACAGCGCCATTCGCCGCCACGCGGTATCGGCATGGGCAATGCCGATCACGGGCCGATCCAGGCGATGCTTGCTGGCGAGCCGGGTCAGATAGCCGGTGTCCGTCCAGAGCACGACGGCTCGCGCGTCCACGTCGTTGGCGATCCGCGCGATGGCGCGGGCCAGGGCAGCGGTCACGCGGTGAGTGCCGGCGCAGATTTCGGCGGGCCTGGCCAGATTCTGATCGTATGCCTCCGTCTCGGCCGCCACGCGATGCAGCATCCGGACGGCGGCATCCGGGTAGCGGCCCACGGCCGTCTCCGCCGAGAGCAACAGCGCGTCCGCGCCGTCGAAGACGGCGTTGGCCACATCGCTCACTTCGGCCCGCGTCGGGGTGGACGATTCGACCATGCTCTGGAGCATTTGGGTCGCCACGATCACCGGCTTGCCGGCGCGGTGGCAGCGGTGGGTGATGTCCTTCTGAATGCGTGGAACGGTGGCCAGCTCCATCTCGACGCCCAGGTCACCCCGGGCGACGATCACAGCATCCGACACCGCGATGATCTCGTCGAGATTCGCCACCGCGTGGCGGGTCTCGATCTTGGATACGACGTGGCACTGCCCCTGCAGCTCGGCCAGCCGCGTGCGGAGCAGCTCCACGTCCGCCGCCCGCCGAACGAAGGAGAGCGCAATGTAGTCAAGGCCCTGCGACACGGACCATCGCACGTATTCGAGATCCTTGTCCGTCAGCGATTCCTGGCGGAGGTCGGAATCGGGCAGGCTCAGCCCCTTGCGAGTTCCGATCTCGCCCGGCACGTCGCACTCGCAGATCAGGGCGTCGGCCGTCTTTTCCACCACGCGGAGCTGGACCGCGCCGTCGTTGATGAGCACCGCGTGCCCCACCTCCGCGTCATCGATGATCGTAGGATGGTTCGTGGCAACCTGATCGCGTGTTCCCAACACCGGCTCCCGCAGAATGCGCAGCCGATGTCCGACGGGAATCTCGATCGCACTGCCCTGCACTTCCAGCAGGCGGATTTTCGGCCCGCACAGGTCGCCCATCAGGGCGATGGGCCGTCCGAGGGACGCCGCAGCCGACCGCACCAAGACAACCGCCTTTGCGTGATCGTCCGGCGTGCCGTGCGAGAAATTCAAACGGACCACATCAACGCCGGCGGCCAGAAGCCGACCCAGCGCCTCCGCGTTGTTCGTGGCGGGTCCCAGCGTGGCAACGATCTTCGTCCCGGCTCTGTTGTGCGTGCTCATGCCGGGATTCTAACGCCCGGCCTGTCCGCCGGACAGGGCCGTGAGCGGTGTCTCACTCTCCTGTGAATTCCACCTGCAGGGAAGCGAAATCGGCCAGGTCCACATCCCCATCGAGGGTCAGGTCGGCGCAATCGCAGCCGAAGGGCAGACCAGCCCCCGGGCCGGCCATGCACGTTTCCAGCACACGGTAGTCAAAGCCGTCGACCGTGTTGCTTCCGTCAAAATCGCTCGGCCACGCGGCGATTCCCCAGATCTCCACGTCGTCGATGTTCCATCCGGGGTAAGTCGTGGACGAGTTCGTGGGACCGAGACCCCAGCGGACATACACGGTCGCGCCCCCGTCCGCCGCGTACGAGATATCCTGGACGATCTGCGTCCAGCTCGTATCGGCAATGATCCCCAACACATGCGCCCAGACGGTCTGCCAGTTCTGCCCGTCGCTGGAAACCTCGATCACGGCTCGATCGCCGGACACCAACGTCGATTCGATTCCCAGCCAGCGCCAGAATCGCAGCTGGGCGCCGGTCAGGTTCGAGAAATCCATGGGCGGCATGGTCAGGTATTCGGTGACGGGCAGGTCGTTCGGATAGTCTCCGTCCAGGTTATACCCGTAGACCTGCGGACCCGTATGGCCGCTGACGGGGTCGCCATTGTATGAGCCGCCGCCGGTGGGCTGCCCGAACGCCCATTGTCCCTCGGTGGACCAGCCGGGATCGCTGTCCAGCGGGAAGCTGTAGATGAGTCGAGCCGGTCCCGGCGTGCCGCCGGTTACGGTGACGGAGATCGTCGCCTCGTTGGAATCCCCGCCCTCCGGCGGCGTACCACCGTCGTTCACGCGGAACGAGAACGAATCCTGGCCGTGGAAACACGGACCCGGTTGGTACTGGACGGTATTGCCATCACCAGCCAGCACATGGGGCACGGTCGCGATCAGACCGTAACCCGGGTCTCCCAGTTGCCCGCCTTCGGGCAACCGCGTGAGAACGTACACCAGCGGAGCGGGCTGGCCGTCGTCCGTGGCCTGCAGGACGACCGACACCGGTGTAAGCATGCCCGTTGTCACCGATTCGCCGTACGCAGCGGGTGGACGCGGGCCACAGTCATCGGATTCGGAGAGATCGACGGGGGTGAACCCCTCGGGGACCCCGCCGCCGGGCGAGAGGCCGGCCAGTCCGTCCGCGGCCGAGACGCTCAGGTAGCTGATGGCGATGCGCCCATCGAAGAACAGCTCGATCTGGAACGTATTCGAGCCCGTGTTGGTGAACTCGGGCACGTTCTGCCATGTGACATCCACTCGATCAGCGAGTTGCCTCCAACTGATCGTGCCGCCGCCGGTCGCCCCCGGGTTCAGATCATCAAAGAGGGCGGCCACGCAAGGCTGGGCGAACAGCCCTGCAAAGGACTCACTGGAGCCGTTCGAGCCGGACTGGAAGGTGATGTACCCGTTGCTGCCGGTATAAAGTCTCGTGTAACTTTGCCCATAGAGCCGGACCACTGCCCCGCCGGTCAAGTTGACAGCGGCAAAGCTCTCGTCGCTGAGGGCGAGCGCGGTGCCGCCCGCGGGATCGGTCGGCAGGGCCGCGATCGATTCCGCGCACACGGCGTAGAAGTCAAGCGACCCGTTCGGACGGAAGGTCACACGCGTGTAGTCGAGGTCGTCGTCTGTCGTAAAGAGCTCGGCGAAGTACGCGGGAATATCCGTCGTGGTGAAAAAGTGGCACGCTCCGCCGTCGTCCTCCGTTGCCGCGTTGCCCGCCTCGTCCTCGGCATCCACGACGTAGGCGTACGTGGTGTCCTCGTTCAGGCCCGCCACCTTCACGGAGTGTCCCAGGCGGTAGGTCGTCCAGGATGTGGACTCATTCAGGGCGAGGCAGGACTCGCCGAAGCGGACCCGCCCGCGCGTCAGCTCGTCCGTGTCGAACGTGACGAAGGCCTGGAACGGACCGATGTCGGCGGCCTGCACGTTGCTGATGATCGGCGGCGTGCAATCCACGATGGCCGTTGCGGTCACGGCCACGTTCGTGCCGCCCTGGCCGTCATCCGCGTCAATGTACGTGGCGGTAACAGTGTCGCCGGCAAGAACGCGAAGCACTCCTGCGGCATTCGTGCCGCTCAACGCCAGTGTGCCCAGGAAGCGTGCGGAGGTCGCGCTGGTCTCCGTAAGAGCAACCGTCTCACCCGCGGGCTCGGAATCGGAAGCAACTACGACGGGTACGGTCTCGGCCACGTTGTCATCCTGGTTCAGTCCGCAGTCGAGCACCTCGACAAGGGCCTCGCTTTCACAGGCGTACTTGGGCCGATCCAGCGTGAGTCGCCCGGCGTTCAGGCAATGGGGGTCGCCGATGCGAATGTAGTACACGTCCTGCTCGCCGTTGAAG
>CAZBFW010000510.1:0-3779 GCA_964491135.1 uncultured Phycisphaeraceae bacterium
GGCTCCCGCGGGCCGGGCGGGAAGGAAACATGGCTGGTCCGGAAGCAAAGGCAAGGAGTAACGGTGGCTCGGAACCGCACGACGGGCTCGTCCGGGGGCCGCGCAGAACACCTGCCCGCCGTGCCTCGAATACAAAGCGTCGCGCCGCAGGCGCGCCAATCGGTTCGGGATCGGGACCGGTGTCCTGCGTCGCGAGGCCATCCATAGACCTCACGCCGTCGACATGGATGTCGGCGGTCCTCGTCCCACACAACCGCGCCTTGGCTCTGTCACGCGACGGGGTTCCGGTGGCGATGTCGCCGCTGCCCGTCGAGCATGAGCCGCATCGGTGAAGAAAGGAAGCTTCACCGATGCACCCTGTGAACGCTTCGGGCGTTTGCCCGGCGGTCGCGCGGATCGAGAGACCGCGATCCGGCGGACGACACGACGGCCGCGAGCCGGTGCTTCACACGCACTTGCGAAACCACCGGCAGCGCCTCGCAACGCCACTCGCCTCGTCTCGCCGCGTTCGTTGGAACTCCTGATCGCCTCGGCCGGTGCATGGCAGGGATCCGGTTGCCGTGGAGACGCGAAGCCGGATCGATTGCGGGAAGGAGTCCTGCCATGCTCGTCTCCCAGGCCGATGCACGCATCGTGGAATGGGCGCGTGTCCGCCACTACCCCTGCCTGTATCATTCCGAAGCCGGGCTGCCGGCGCCGTGCCTGAAAGTGCACCTGGGCCAGGTCACCGCCTTCTTCCACCGTGGATGTCTCGTGCGATTGTCTCTCCAGGTCGACGGAGAGTTGATCCAGGACGCCTGCGAGAAACTCCAGGAGCTTTTGGCCACCTGCGCCGGCGAGGACGCCTATCTTCCCCAGCAGCCGATTCGATGCCTGCCCGCGCGGGAGTCTTGCCTCTCCCTCAACTGAGCCCTTCCACCCGCCCGTGGCCCTGGCAGGAACCACGCAACGACGGGTGCGCCCGCCTCGGAGGCCGATCGCGCGGCCTTCATCGCTCTTCGACCGTCACGCCGTGAGACATCGGACGCCCAACCGGCTGCGCCAGAGTCCTGCCGATTGCGGAAACCCGCAGACCGGCGTAGAAGAGTGTCCTCAGGTGGCTTGGCGGACAGGCGCCATGGCCCGCGGCTGGTGGCAAGCCGCGGTTCAGGCTGCCCGAGCGGCCCTACGGCGGCGCGGGAGCCGAGTGCGGCACCGGCCAGAAGCAATGCGGCACCTGTGGAGGAGGACATCGTGAATCACAAGTACGTCCGGCTCAGCCTGTTGTGGTTGTTGGTTGGCGCGATCGGCCCCGTCATGGCCCAGCCGTTTGACCCGAAGGACCCGCCGGCCGGAACCTTCATCGATGACTGGTTCCTCGTGCGGATCGGCGGAGAGAACGCGGGGTGGGCTCATTCGACCTGCGCTCGGCAAAAGGACCGCATGGTATCACAGACGGTCATGCATCTGGCCATCAGGCGGGCGGGCCAGACCATCGAAATCGACACGACGCAGGGCGCCACCGAGACGGTGGCCGGTGACCCGCTGAGTTTTGAGACGGTCACGAAGTTCGCGGTCATGCAGACCCGCGTTGCCGGACGCGTGGAAGGCGGCAAGGTGTACATCACGAGTTCCCAGTTCGGGCAGACCACGGAACAGACGCACGATTTTCCCGCCGGCGCAAAGATGAGTTGGGGGTTGTTGCTTGAGCAGTATCGGCAGGGCCTCAAGTCCGGCACCCGCTACAGCGTGCCGTTCTATGAACCGACCCTCCGGGCGGACGGTGCAATCACAGCGTCCGTGCACGTGGGTGCCCGGGAACCGCTGGAGTTGCCTGGGGGTGGAAAGACGGAAGCCACCCGCGTGACGACCGTGCTTGAACTGCCCGCCGGCATGCCGATGGGACGAATCGAGATCGTGGGCTGGCTGGACGACGAGTATCGCATCCTGCGTTCCGATATGCCCCTGCCCGGCTTCGGAACGCTTGAGATGATTCGGACGACCGAGGCCCTGGCCAAGGCAACCGAAGGCGGAGCGGAACTCTTCATATCCACGCTGATTCCAGTCTCCCGGCCGATCGACCGCGAGGCTGCCCGCGCGATCACGTATCGGTTGACCTACACGGGGCCGGCCGACGACCCGCCGCCGGAACTGCCGAAGACCGGGATGCAGACCCCCGGCCCCTGGAAGGACCGCGTCATGGAGCTTCGCGTGGCCCGGGTGGATCCCAAGCGGCTGGCCGGCATTGAGGGCCACACCGACAAGGAGGATGTCAAACCCTACCTCGTCTCGAACCTCTGGATGAACCACGAAGACCCGGAGGTCCGCAAGATGGCAAAGGAGGCGGCTGGTGACGCCACGGGACGCTACGCCATCTGCGACCGCCTCCGCCGGTACGTCACCGCCGTCATCGAGGAGAAGGACCTGTCCGTCGGCTTCGCGACAGCCAGCGAGGTCGCCCGCAATCGTCAGGGCGATTGCAGCGAGCACGGCGTGCTGCTGGCCGCGCTGGGCCGGGCGCTGGGCATCCCCTCGCGCGTGGTGTATGGCGTCGTCTACGTCCCTGCGTTCGAAGGGCAGAAGGACGTTTTCGGCTTCCACATGTGGACGCAGTTCCTGATCGGCGACACGTGGGTGGACTTCGACGCGGCACAAGGCGAGAGCGACTGCAACCCCACGCACATTGCGGTGGCCGCCAGCTCCATGCAGGATGTGTCCATGGGTGACCTGGCCTTCCCTCTGCTCCGCGTGATCGGACAGCTCAAGATTGAGGTCGTGGATGTGCAGGCGGGCGCAGGGCCGATCCCCGCCCCTGCCGCTCCGATAAGCACCAACGGGTGACGCACCGCTCTGCGGTTATGGGTCCGGCGGTGCGTTCGCCCACGTCCGAGAAGCTTCTGGATCACAGATGCCTCGGGGCCAAACGGTGTTTGCCGTTTGCCCCGGGGGCGTTTGTTTCTTACGTTCAATGCAGCCGCCCGTGTGGCGAGGATGCCCATCCGCTCCGGGAGGGCGGACGGCACGGACCATGGACTGGCCGCCGCAGGGACGCGGTTCGAAAGGGAGCCGGCACACGGAAGGGAGCAGAACCATGCGCCACCTACGAGAACTCGCTGGAGCCTTCCTGCGGTCCGAGGACGGACCCACCGCGGTGGAGTACGCGGTGATGCTGGCGCTGATTGTCCTGGCCGCCTGGACGGCCATGACGAACCTGGGCAGTCGGATGGTCGCGGTCTTCGAGTACGACTACGCGCACCTGCCCGACGCATCAGGCTAAGCCGCCACTGCAAACGGCGACCGGCGAATAGCGAGCACAGGAAACCCGCCGACGGAACGTCGCCCGGGCGAGACGCGGTCCGCGGGCCATGCTCGCCAGGGCCGGTCAGACCTCCCGCGTCGGCTCCGCACCTGCCCCGCTTCATCCTCCGCGTTTTCTGCGGTCGACGTCCCGATCCTCGGGCGTGAGACTGCCCATCCTTCGAGCCCGGCCTTCTCTCCGCCTACGTTCCCAGCAAGTCGCGAATCCACTGCATCGTCGTCTGCCGGCCCACGCGGGCGATGGCGTCGGTCAGGGGAATGTCCTTCGGGCAGACCTCCACGCAGTTCTGGGCGTTGCCGCAATCCGTGATGCCGCCGGGGCCCATAACGGCGTGCAGGCGATCCGCCGACCGGGACTTCCCCGTGGGATGCGAGTTGTGCATATCCACCTGGCCGAGAGTGGCCGGTCCGACGAAGGGCGTATCGAGCTGGTACTGCGGGCAGGCCTCCATGCAGCAGCCGCAGGTCATGCAGCGGCTGAA